>CAZICC010000001.1:0-6152 GCA_964537645.1 uncultured Candidatus Saccharibacteria bacterium
GGTGTTTCATGTTCAAATGACAACACATTTTGGTCCGGAATTCAGGACTTTACCCTTATATTTTTAAATCGAGCTTTTAGAGAATAGGCTTTACTTTTTCAAAATTTCCAAAAACACTCTATGGGGAATTTCTACCCGGCCGAATTTTTTGAGGCGCTTTTTGCCGCGTTTTTGTTTTTCCAAAAGCTTGCGCTTCCGGCTGTAATCGCCGCCGTAAAGGTAGCCGGTGACGTCTTTTCGCATGGCAGGGAGGTTCTCCCGGGCGATTATTTTCCCTCCGACGGCCGCCTGCAGGGAAACGGCGAAAACCTGGCGGGGCAGGATTTCTTTCAATTTTTCCACCAGCCGCCGCCCCTCGCTTTGCGCCCGGTCCCTGGGCACGATCCTGGAAAAGGCCTCCACCGGTCCGCCGGCAACCAGAATGTCCAGCTTCGCCAGGTCTCCCGGACGCTCTCCGGCAATCTCGTAGCTCATTGACGCGTAACCTTCGGAAACCGACTTCAGTCGGTCGTAAAAATCCACGATAATATCGTTGAGCGGCGCTTCAAAAACAATAAGCATTCTTTGTTCGCTCAAATACTCGCTGGTTTTAAACCCCGTCCGAAGTTCCTTCAAGAGAGTCATCACGGAACCGGCGTAGCGCGGCGGCGTCAAAATTTCCGCCCGGACCCACGGCTCGCTGATAGTTTCAATTCTGGAAGGATCGGCTAGTCCTTGGGGCGTATAAACGGCGAAGGTTTTTCCTGTTTTATCCGCCACTCTGTAGGCAACCGAAGGAGTGGTGATAATCAAGTCAAGGTCATATTCTCTTTTTAGGCGTTCGCGGGTAATTTCCAGATGAAGCATCCCCAAAAATCCCAATCTGAAACCCCGGCCCAAGGCCTCGGAAAATTCCGGCTCAAAGACCAAGGAGGCGTCGTTAAGCTTCAATTTTTTCAGGGCCTCGCGGAAATTTTCGTAATCATCGGCGTTCTCCGGAAAAAAACTGGCGAAAACCACCGGCTGGGGCTCGCGGTAGCCGCCGACCGCTTCGGGTAATTTCGGCAGATTCGCCAAAGTGACGGTTTCCCCGACCCTCACCAATCCCGGGTCCTTAACGCCGGTCGCGAGATATCCGATTTCGCCCGCCTCCAAGGCCGGGACGGCCTCAAGCTGGGGCCGGAAAACTCCGGCTTCCAAAACCTCGGCCTTTAAGTTTTTGGCCATCAGATAAATTTTATCGCCGGCTCCGACCCGTCCGTCCAGAATCCTGACGTAAGCGATTACGCCTTTGTAAGGGTCGAAGTGACTGTCAAAAACCAGAGCCCGCAGCGCTTTTCCGGCATCGCCCTTCGGCGCGGGAACTTCGCGGCCGACCCGCTCCAAAAGTTCGGCGACGTTTTGTCCGGTTTTGGCGGAAACCGCCGCGATTTCATCTTCCGGCGCGCCTATGAGCCGGCTTATTTCCGTTTTCAGAGCCGCCAGGCCGGGAATCTCCAAATCAATCTTGTTGATGGCGCCGATAATTTTCAGGCCGGCTTTTTGAGCGAGATGTAAATTGGCGAGTGTTTGCGCCTGGATTCCCTGGGTGCCGTCCACCAGCAAAATCGCGCCTTCAACCGCCGCCAGGGAGCGGGAAACCTCATAAGTGAAGTCCACATGGCCCGGAGTATCAATCAAATTCAAAATATATTTTGAATTTGAAATCTCTAATCTCGAATCTCTAATCTCTAAATTATTTTTTGAATTTTGATATTTGAGATTATTTAGAGATTCGGGTTTAGAATTTAGAGATTTTGGATAATAGGCCATCCTTACCGGCTGCAATTTTATCGTTATCCCTTTTTCTCTTTCCAATTCCATCTGGTCCAGATACTGTTCGCGCATTTTTCTTTTTTCAACGGTGCCGGTCAATTCCAAAAAGCGGTCGGCCAAAGTGGACTTGCCGTGGTCTATGTGGCTGATTATGGCGAAATTCCTGATTCTCAAAATTTAACTTACAACTTACAACCAACAACTGACAACTGTTGTTTGTCGTTAGTCGTCTTTATTGTCCGTTTAAAGATATCGCGGAAGGAATGGGCGGCTTTTTCCGGAAAAAATTTTTTAAAACCCGCCAAAAATTGAACATTTCCTCGGACTTCAGGGCCAGGGCGAAAAACGCGTAAACAAAAAGTCCGCAAATCCCCGGAAAAACAAGTTGCAAAAAAGAACTGCCTGGGATTCCGGAGTCCGATAAACGGCCGGAGGCGCAAAAAACCAGCCATGCGGCAAGGCCGGCAACGGCCGAAGCAAAAATAATTTTCAGAAAAGCGAGGCGCGGGAAATCTCCGAAAAATTTCAGAGGCGTTATTTTCCTGAAAAACAGACACAGGGCGGCGAAATTCAAAAAAGAAGCCGCCGAATAAGCCAAAGCAAGGCCCTTCACTCCGAACGGCCCGAGAAAAACCAAGGCCAAAATGACGTTGACCGCCACCGTGGCAAGCGCCGCCAAAAAAGGAAAAAGCGTATTCTTAAACGCGAAAAAAGCCCGGACCATCAAAAGCGCGGCGGCTTGCGTGAAAATGCTTAAAGAAAATAAACGCAAGGCGCCAGCGGTTTCCAAGGCCGCCGCCCTTTGAAAAGAGCCTGTTTCTAAAACCACTATGACTAATGGCGCGGCCAGGACAATCAACAGGACTGAAGCCGGAAAAGCGAAAAATGAAATCTGGCGAAGAGTCGAAAAAAACGTTTTGGAAAATTCGGAAAAATCTTTTTTGGCCGCCGCTTCCGAAAGAACCGGAAAAGCGGCGGTGGCGAAAGAAACTCCGAACAGCCCTACTATAAATCCTTGGAAATTATTGGCCAAATTGAAAATGGCCAAACTTCCGGCCGCCAAAGTGGAGGCCAAAGCCGTCATAATTATCCAATTAAACTGGAGGATGCCCAAACTCAGGGTCCGGGGAATCATCAGTTTGACTATTTGACTAACCGCGGGATGGCGGAAGTCAAAAATCCCGGAGTACCGGAAGCCGCAACCCCAAAGAGTCGGGGCCTGAACGGCGGCATGCAAAAACGCCCCGAAAATAACGCCCCAGGCCAAACCGTAAATTCCCCAAAAATCAACAAGAACCAACGCCCCGAAGATGATACCAAGGTTGTAAAAAATGGCCGAAAAAGAGAAAACTAAAAACCTTCTGAAACCCTGAAGCACTCCGCCGAACACGTTGCTGATAGCCAGAAAAAGGGGGGAAACAAGAATCAGGCGCGACATATTGACGGCCAAATCCAGTTTTTCTCCCGCGAAACCCGGCGTGACGATTTTGAAAATCCAGGGCATGAAAAAAAACGCCGCCAGGGCGCATAAAAAAACGGCCATTACCGTCAAATTCAAGATGTTGCTCGCCATCCGCCAATGTTCGTCTTTTTTGCTTTCTTCGCTTCTTTGGCGGTATTCCAGAAAAATCGGGATGAAACTGGCGGACAGCCCTCCGACGACCAAAAGATGGAAAATCAAATCGGGAATCCGGAAAGCCGCGTAATAAATGTCCAGCTCGTCGCCGGCTCCGAAAGTCCCGGCCAATACTCTGTCGCGCCAGATTCCCAGAAGTCGGCTCGCCAAATTGGCGAAAGCGACGATTAAAGCGGCCGCTCCGATGGTTCTTGTTTGGGAATTTAGAATTTCTTTAAACACGTTTTCAACGTTCAAACCTCACTTCGTAATATTTGTCATTGTCGAGCCGGCCGGAAAGTTTGACCAGGCCGTTAAAAACCTGGAGATTATCTTTTGAACGGCCGGTTGGCTTCAGATTTTTGGGAAAAACGAGGACGCTTTCAAAATCGGAATAATCGCCTGGTTGCTTCTGGACGAAAAAAGAATAAAAATCGTTCTCGCTCGTAACCCGCAAAGGCAGGCGGTATTTGACGGAAACCGCGCGGCTGGCGCCAAACGGCACCGGAACCCAAAATCCGAAAACGGTTTTCCCGCCCTCCTGAAACATTTGAATTCCGGAAACGTCGGTGATTAAATTGTATTCCATCTCCGCCACTTCGTTGTCCGTGCGAAAGCCGGCGGCATAGTAATCGATGGGCGGGAAATAAACTTCCTGTTCAGGGATGTCCGCTTCCAAAAGCTCGGAACCCGCCGGAACGAAAATCCGCAAAAAATTATCCAGCACCGCTTCCCCGCTTTCGCCGGCCCTCGCCTTTGTTTTTGAAAAATGGCTGTAATTTACGGTCAAAGTATTGACTATCCGGCCGTCGGCCTGAATTTCGGAATGATGTTTGACGGTCTTTTTAAGGGAACCGGAATCGGCCGGGGCGGCGCCGACAACGCTGTCGGCCACCGCCAAAAAGTTACCTTTGGGATTTTTTATCTCGCCCAGCCAATCCATCTTTTTCAGATAATCATTGCCGGAGCCGTCAGTCGAATAAACGAGGATGTTTTTCTCCGCGAGATTTTTGTTTATCAGGTCCAAAGCCAGAAAGGATGTCTTTAATTCGAGATTGGCCAGCTCCCGCAGGAATTTCGGAAAAAATTCGGCCATAATTTTCGGAAAATAAGCGGAGGGGTCGCCGGGCCGGGCCAATCCTCCAAGAATGTCGCGGAAATTTTCGGCGCTGACGACCCTTTTGGAGTCGGCAAGATTGACCGCCCCCGTGATTTTCAACAAATCCTCGAAAAATCGCGCCGAAACCGCTATGACATAATCGGGAGGCGGACTGCCGGTTTTTTCCGAAAACCAGCCGAGTTTTTTGGCGGAATTCGGAAAATCAAAAAACCAATTGGCGTCGGCCGCCCCCCAGGAAATATCCAGACGCTGCAAAGGGCGCGGCGGAATGATGCGTTCGCGCAATTTAACGTCAAGATTATAAGAATTCTGGACGGAAAAATCGCTCAAAATTCCTTTATCCACCGCCAGCGCGACATAAGCGGAAATCAGGCCGCCGGTGGCGCGCATTGACCCCGGCTCCTGCAAGACGAGCAGAATTCTTTTCGGACTCGCCCCTCCCAGCAGTTCAAACAAAAACCGGTTTGTTTCCAGGGAACTGCCGACGAACTCCGCCAATTCTCCCGCCTTGTCATTAAGTTTTAAAATCTCGTCGCCGGCGTCGGCCGGCAAAACGGCGAGTCCGATTTTTTGAAGTTCCGACCGGACTTTCCCGACTGACGCGACAACTTCCTCGAAGTTTCGGTTTGATTTATCCAGAAGCGACGTGATGGTTTCTTGGTCGCCGGCCGGGGCAACCAAAAGAGCGAAAAAATTCCTCCCGGAATAAAAGTCAATGGCCGAAGCGAAGCTCTCCGATACCTGATTAAAAAGCCTGGTTATGCCCACCAACGACGAAACGGAGCCGGTTTCGTCCCGGGGCACATTTTCCAAAATTCCCACCAAGGCCGCGCTGATTTTGTTGATTTTTTGCTTGGATACGATAAGATTTCTCTCCAGTTCTTCAAAAGTTTTCGCCTCGTGGTAAAAATCAACCATTGCCAGCAAATCCCGCGATTTGAGAATATTCTCCCGGGCTTTAAGGCGGTCCTGATTATTGAAGGGCTCCCGGGTTTTCTTTTCTATAAAATTTAGGATGGGAAAGGTCAAAATCAGGAAAACGGCCAAAACCAGCAAGCCGGACAAAGAAAAACGCCGGCTAATTCCCCGCAAGCGCGATTTAATTCCCGAGGGCGCCGACAAAAAAGGCTTGTCTTCGGGCAAAGAAGGCTTGCCTTCCAAAGCATCGGCGAAAGATGGCGAAGAATCGGGAACAAATTCAATTCCGCCTATCGCGTCTTCCAATTGTTTCAATAGTTCTTCGCGGGAAGGCAAGATTTGCGTTTCGGAAGCAAGCTGCGCCGGATATTCAAAAATTATTTCGGGCCGGCGGCGGACCGTTCCGATAAGACCCGTTTCAATTTCCGAAACGAAAGAAGCGGCGTTAAAAACTGCCGGTTTTTTAATCGGGAGATAACGCTTGAAAATCTCGTTGCCCCGATGGTCTCCGATAAAAAGCTTCAGGCGACGCGGCGTGAAGGAACGCTCGTAATCTTCGATCAAATTGGTGAAATTAACGATGGGGCGGATCTTGAAAATTTTGTCCAAATCCAACCCCCCCTTTTTCGTAACGGGTCGAACATCGAAAAGTTGGCGAAAAACGTTTTTTTTGGCTTTTTTGGGCATTTTGAAAAATCCGTCTTT
>CAZICC010000001.1:6243-29919 GCA_964537645.1 uncultured Candidatus Saccharibacteria bacterium
GAAAAATTCAACCCCTTTTTGCGATAATTAAATGAAGGCGCCTTCAGAGTCAGCGGCAGCTCTTTAAAACATCCAAAGTTTCTCGGCCGCATTTTTCCCAAGAAAACGATTTGGCGCGCTCAACGCCCTTCAGACGCAATCCACGGTAAAGCTCGCTGTCTTCCAAAACCGATTTCAAGGCGGCGTAAAGCTCGTCAATCCTGCAAGGGTCCACCGAAATCGCCGCGTCGCCGACAACTTCGGGCAGCGAAGAAGAATTGGAAACCACGGCCGGCGTGCCGCAGGCCATGGCCTCCAGGGGCGGAAATCCGAAACCTTCAAAAAAACTCGGGTAAACGAAAATTTTGGCGAGGTTGTAAAGTGCCGGCCGCTCTTCCCAGACGGAACCAATGAATTTAACGTCGTCGCGAAACGGCGAATTCCGCCAAATACGCAAAATGTCGCCGAAAAGCCATCCGAATCCGCCGGCCAAAACCAGGCCGAAATCGGCGAATTCCTTGTTCCGTTTCAATAAATTGAAGGCCTTGATAACGGCGCCGATGTTTTTTCTCGGCTCAATGGTGCCGACGTAAAGGATGTAGTTTTCCGGCAAGCCGTATTTTTCCCGCAGGCGGAATTTCTCCGCTTCTTTCTCCGTTTCGGATAAAACCCGGAAGCACGGGTCAACGCCCGAATACACCACTTCTATTTTTTCGGGCTTGATTTTGTACAAATTGACCAAGTCCTGCTTGGTGGAGCCGGAAACGGCGATGAGTTTGGCCGACGACCTGGCGGCGTTCCTCGCCCTGACTTGCCAGTGCCAAAGGCGCTGACGGAACGAAAAAAAACGCGGCTCCCGCTCAAAAGAAAGGTCGTGAAAAGTAGTGACCTTCGCGACGCCTTTGGAGAGCGGCGCCGAAAAAAAGTGGGGGCTAAAGAATAAATCCGTCCCGCCGACAAGATTGTCCAGCCGCGGCCGGCCGAAAATTTTAATGGATAAATCGATGAAGCGGTTTGGAAAAGAAAAAGAAAAGACGGCGACGTTTTCAAAAGCAAGCCAGGGAAAATCAATCTCCGCTTTTTTGAAGCCGTTGTAAAAAAGCCGGTAACCGACGGCTGGGTCCAGTCCGGGAAGGTAATTCAAAAGATTTATCAGATACACCTGGACGCCCGCCCGGGCGCCCCGGCAAAGCATCCGTATGTCAACGCCAATGTTCATAGGATTTTTCCACGAAATTTTTGATTTTTCCCTTGAAAATTTCTTTGTCAAATTGACCGGCCCGACGGCTGATTTTTCGGGAATCAAATTTCATTTTTTCAAACTCCAAAACCGCCTCCATTAAAGCCCCTGCTGTTTGTTCGTCAAAAAAAAGGCCCGTTTCGTTTTCTTCGATGATTTCCAAGGAGCCGCCGCCCCGGTAACCGATGACTGGCCGACCGGCGGCCATCGCTTCAACGGCAGACAAGCCGAAATCCTCTTCCTGGGGGAAAACAAAAGCCCTGGCGTTTTGATAACAGTCGCGCAAGGTCGGCTCCGAAGGTGACATCCAGCCCAAAAATTCAATGTTTGAACGCGCCATTTTCTTCAGCCGTTTCTCATCCGGACCGGAACCGACTATCTTCAAAGGGCGGCCAAGTTCGTTGAACGCCTCAATGGCGATGTCAAACCTTTTGTAAGGCAAAAACCGGCCGACCATCAGGTAATAATCGCCGGCGGCGGATTTCGAAACCGGCTTGAATTTGCCCGTTTCCACCGGCGGATAAACGACTTCCGCCTCCCGGTCATAGTATTTTTTGACGCGCCGCCGGACAAAAGAAGAATTGACTATGAATTCGTCGGGACGACTTGCCGCGGCCATGTCCCAAAACCGCAAATAACTTATGAAAGCCGGCGCGACGAATCTGACCGGTCCCGGCCAGCCGAATTCCTCCAAATATCTGTGGCAATCGTCCCAGGCGTAACGGAGCGGCGTGTGGCAATAACAAATATGGAGGGTATCGGGCCTGGTGATAACGCCTTTGGCGAAACTCGCCGAATCGGACAGCACCACGTCAAAACCGGAAAAGTCAAATTGTTCGACCGCCAAAGGCATTAAAAGAGAAAACAGCCGGTGGCGGGATTTGGAAAGCGGCAATTTTTGCAAAAAAGAAGTCCGGATTTGCCGGCCTTTCAGAAAATCCCCGCCGGCCAGGCGCCGCAGGCGGCGGCTGTCGTGCACTAAAGTATAGACCGGCGCCTCGGGCCAGATTTCGGCAAAAGCCTCCAAAACCCTTTCGGCTCCGCCGTATTGAACCAGATAATCATGAACGAGGGCGATACGCATATCACTTCTACATCTTAAATCATAAAGAAATTTATTTTACAAAATTTTCATAAGGGGCCGGCCGAACAATAAGTTCCAAACTCGGCATTAAAAAATTACAGAAATTCCTCATTTCTCTCGGAATGGCAAAAAGACAAAGGCCGTGGGGTCCCCAGAGAAAATTTTGTAAAATAAATTTCTTTCTTCACACCGCCGTGGGGTCAGAAAAAATAATCCACAACGTCTTGGCTATTATTTTCAAATCAAAGCCAACCGACCAATTTTTCAGGTAATAATCGTCGAATTCCAACTCTTTCAGGAAAGGAAGAGAAGACGCGCCGTTGACCTGGGAAAAACCGGTGACGCCGGCCTTGGCAACGGGCAGATGGCGAAAACCTTCGGGGTAGGCCGCCACTTCCTCGGGCTCGTGCGGTCGGGGACCAACAAGCGACATTTCGCCTTTCAGCACGTTGAAAAGCTGAGGAATCTCGTCAATCCGGAATTTCCTGATGACGCGCCCGATTCCGGTCAGCCGGGGATCGTTTTTGATTTTGAAAAGGGGGCCGTCCTTGCGTTCGTTAAGATGCGCCAGGCCGCGCTTCATCGAATGGGCGCCGTCAATCATGGACCGAAACTTGTAAACCTTGATTTTCTTGCCGCCGCTGATTCTATCCAATTTGACCACCACCGGCCCGCGGGACTCCAATTTGATGGCCAAAATAATCGGCAGGTAGAGGGGCGAAAAAAATACCAAGCCCAAAACCGCGCCGCCGACGTCAATTATTTTTTTTACCAAATGGCGATTGAAAAACATGCGAAAAACCCACATTTATCGTATCATCTCGCGCATTAAAATTCAATCAAAATCCCGCCCTTTTGGCAAAACCAAAAGGGCGGGATTGAAGCGAAAATCGAACAAGCCGTAAGCCGAATTCTGTTTTTCAAACGGTTATTTGTCTGGGCCGACCGTTGCCGGACGGCTCAAGCGAGCCACTTCTCACTGGACGGGAATCACTAAAATTCCTGCCAGGTTTGCTCTTGCTTCCGGTAAGGATTTGGCCGTTTCACCCCCGGCGTTGCCGTCGGGACTCGCCCTAATCCGCCATAAAGCGGACGGGCGCCCGAACCCTTTCGGGTTCCAGGGCGTCTCTGTTCGCACCTCTAACCTCGCGGTTGACGGGCGTTACCCGCTACCTTTTTTGAGTCGCCTGAGGCGACAAAGGAAGTTCGGACTTTCCTCCCTTTTTTTCGCTTGCGCGAGAAAAAGAGCAACCATTTCACTTGCTCAATTTTCAGATATATTTTACCTTATTACCGCCAAAAAGTCAAACCCGGCGCCACAACTCTGGCGCAAAATCCCCTACGAGCGTTAACCTAGAATGGTTTTTATTTAAAGAAGAAGTTCCCGGCGATAGCAACAGCGTTGTGGCACCGGGTCAAATTCCCAAGTCCGGCGACCTTTTTGGATCCAGCGCTTCGTTGACCAGTTTGTCGGCCTCGCGGTTTTCTTCGCGCCTGATAAGTTTGAAATCAACCGCGCCAAAATCCTGCCTCAAGTTCCAAATCTCCACAAAAAGCGGCTGTAATTTTTCTTCCAGAATTTTATATTGACCCAGATTTTGCTTGACCAAAAGCTCCGAATCGGAACGAATTTCAACGTTAAGCGCGGCCGATTTTTTCCGTCCGAAAATCTGTTTTATTTTTTTGAATCCGAAAATTGCGGCCCGGTATTCGGCCTCGTTGTTGGTGGCTTCGCCGATGGCTTCGCCGTATTTTTTCACCGCTTCCCCTTTCGCGTCGCAAACCACAACCCCGACGGCGGCCGGCCCGGGATTGCCCCTGGAGCCGCCATCGGCATAAATAACAACTTTTTGTCCAATTTCTCCCATATCAATAAAACGCGTCAATTTTCCGGTTTTAAATCAACGATTTTCAGCTGCAGTTCCCGGTTGCCGTTCCATTCGTCAATGGCGAGTTCAAAAACAACGTCAATTTTGGAACCGGCCGCCAAATTTTTCCCGTTTTCCGCCAACCCGAACCCTATGGCATTAAACGATTTGCCGCCGGAATCCCGGAGTTTCAATTTCAAATGTTTGCCGCCGTTCCCGACAATCCTGGTCTCGCCAACTTCCAGGCCGCGCGCCAAAAACAGCGGCCGCTTGTTATTTTCTCCGAAAGGCTCAAATTTCATCATCCAGTCGTAAAGTTCCCAATTGACGGACTGAGGGCTGATTTCCAAATCAATGTCCAGTCGCGGCGCCAAATCATCCTCTTTTATGTCGCGTCCGGCGATTTTCTGGAGTAATTCCCTGAAAACGGGCAATTTTTCTTTTTTAACCGTGAATCCGGCGGCCATGGCATGCCCTCCGAATTCAACCAGTAAATCGGGCCGGTTCTTGACGCATTCTTCCATCGCTCTCACCAGGTTGAACGTCGGGATGCTCCGGCCCGTGCCCCGGAATTCGTCTTCCAAGGGAGCGCAAACCATCGCCGGCCGGTGGTATTCGTCGGTCAGTTTTCCGGCCACCAGCCCCGTGGTTCCGGCCGAAGCCAAGGCGCTCGTCTCAAAAATCAATTTCGGCAGTTCTCTTCCGGCGGCTATCAAAGCGTTCAAGCCGGCCTTGATTTCCCTGATTATGCCGTCAACCAATTTCTGGCGCTCCTGATTGTAGAGGTCAAGGCGGCGCGCCAAATCCTGCGCTTCGGGAAGCGAATCGGTGGTGAGTAAACGAAAGCTGATGTCCGCGTGATTGATCCGGCCGGCGGCGTTAAGCCGGGGAGTCAGGAGAAAACCGACTTTCCAAGCGTCCAAAGCCGAGCCCTGAAGCCCCGAAATTTTGAACAATTCCTTCAATCCCGGACGCCGGGTTTTTTCCAGGACAATCAGACCGTATCTCACGAGAGTCCTGTTTTCTTCAAGAAGCGGCGGCATATCGGCAATCGTCGCCAAAGCCACCAAGTCCAAAAGCCATTTTTCCCATCCCGGCGGCGGGCCGCTTTCCCGGGTCTCGCGGCGACGTTCCAAAAGGGCTTGAACCAGCTTAAAAGCCACGCCGGCGCCCGTCAGCCATTTAAAAGGATAGGAGTCGTCTTTTTGCCTGACATCAATAATGACGGAAGCCCTCGGCAAATCGTCATGAACGAGATGGTGGTCGGTTATTATCACATCCAAGCCCAGGGAATTGGCAAGTTCCACTTCCGAAACGTCGGTAATGCCGCAGTCAACCGTAATCAAGACTTTGGCGCCTCCCTGGGCGATTTCTTTCACGGCCGCCGGATTAAGGCCGTACCCCTCTTTAAACCGGTCGGGAATGTAAACATCCAGCTCGCCGACCCCCAAAATCTTGAAAGTTTCGTAAAGAATGGCGCTGGCGCAAATGCCGTCGGTGTCGTAATCGCCGTAAATGACTATTTTTTCCTTGTCCGCGATGGTCTTTTCAAGACGCCTGACGGCTTTCTCCATCCCTTTCATTAAAAAAGGATTGTGGAGGTTAATTTCGTAATCGGGGTTGAAAAAATCGTCAACTCCCTTCTGGGATTTGATTTCCCTGTGCCAGAGAAGATTTAAAACAAAATCCGGATATTCCGGAAATTGCTTCATGAAATCCTCGGGCGCTTTTTCTTTCAGCTGCCAAATCATGAAAATAGGCGGCGCGCTATTCCATCTTAATTCTATTATTCTTCAACGCTTCAATCCCGGGCAATTTTTTTCCGGCCAAATATTCCAGCATCGCGCCGCCGCCCGTGGAAACGAACGAATAGCGGCCCAACAGACCGAGCTTTCGCAGTATAATCGCCGTGTCTCCGCCGCCGACGATGGAGAAAGCCCGGCTCGCGGCGACAGACCGGGCGATTGCCGCCGTCCCCCGGGAAAATTCCTTCTTTTCAAAATATCCCATCGGTCCGTTCCAAACTATCATTTTCGCCTCTTTTATGATTTTGCCAAACAGTTCCGCCGTTTCCGGGCCGATATCAAAAATTATGTCTTCTTTTTTCACTCTGCCGATGGCCCGCGAAACCGCCATCGTCCGGCCGTTCCCGCGACTGACGAGAACGTCAATGGGCAAATGGATTCGAGTGTCCGGAAGGTTCAATTTTCGCAACTTGACGATAATTTCCGGTTCAACCAACGACTTTCCCAAAGATAACCCCTTGGCGCAAAGGACCGTGTTGGCGATGACTCCGCCCAAAAGAACGTCGGCTTTTTTTCTTAAAAAATTCTCTATCAGTTTTATTTTGGTGGAAACTTTCGCTCCTCCGATGACGACCGCCAAAGGACGAAAGGGGTTCTTCAGTGGCCGGTCCAGATTTTTCATTTCGCGCTCTAGAAGCAAGCCGGCGAAACTCGGCAGATATTTCGTTACGCCGGCCACCGAAGCGTGCGCCCGGTGAGAAACGGCGAAACCGTCATTGACGTAAAAATCGGCCAGCCCCGCCAGTTCCCGCGCGAATCCCGCCCCGTTTTTTTCTTCTTCGGGACAAAACCGCAAATTTTCCAAGAGCAAAACTTCGCCCGCCCTTAAACCCGAAACGGCCTTTCTGGTTTCCTCTCCCCGGCAATTCGGAGCGAAAAAAACTTTTCGCCCCAAAAGCCGGCCGAGATACCGCGAAATCCCCCGCAAGCCCGCTTTTTGATTTTTTTTCTTGTCCAGAGTCATCTGGGATTTGGAAAGATGGCTGATTAAAACAACTTTAGCGCCTCTTTTCGTCAAATGCCTTATCGTCGACAAACAGGCTTTTATCCTGAAATCGTCCAGAATTCTACCCCGCCCGTCCAAGGTGACGTTGAAATCAACTCTGACGAGAGCCCGTTTGTTTCTGATTTTTGACGGCGCGAGATGGCTTAAATATTTCATAAATTGACACCGAATTCAAATTTCAAACGATTTGACTATTTTTACGAACTCGGGAGCGTTAAGCGATGCGCCGCCGACCAAAAGCCCGCCGAGTCCCGCCTCGGTGGTGTAGCTTTCGGCGTTTTGGCTCGTCACCGAACCGCCGTAGATTATCCTCGTTTTTTCGGCGACAGCCCGGCCAGCGATCCCCGCCAAAGTTTTCTTTATCAAAAGGCCGGCGGACAAAGCGTCGTCGGGACTCGCCGGCCGGCCCGACCCGATGGCCCAAATCGGCTCGTAAGCGATGACTATTTCCGCAATCAGACCCCGACTGACGCCGGATACGGCCGATTTGACTTCTTCCTGGATGAATTTTTCATAATCCGGGATTTGGCGCGAGCGTTCGCCGACGCATAAAATCGGCGTCAGGCGGGCTTTCAGGGTCGCCCGAACCTTCTTTGAAACCATTGCGTTATCCTCGTTCAGATTTTCCCGGCGCTCCGAATGGCCGCAAATCGCGTAACAACAACCAAGATTTTTCAACATCAAGGGCGAAATTTCGCCTGTGTAAGCGCCAGACGCTTCCCAAAAACAATCCTGGCTACCCAAGCTGATGTTCCGCAATTTGGAAATCTTCGCGCCAAAAAGAGGTAGATAAACGAAAGGGGGGCAAAAAACCACTTCGGAATTTTTCGCGCCAACGGCTCCTTTTCCGACCGACTCAAAAATCCGCCGCGCTTCTTTTGAATCGGCCGGATTCATTTTCCAATTGGCGACGATAAGTATCTTGTTCATTTCTGATTTCCGAATTCAGATGAATTTATTTAGTTTCAAAACTTTTTGAGATATTCGGCGGCTTTTTCGGGTTCAATAGTGGAGATTTCTATGCCGGCGCCCAATTCAAATCCCGCCCAGATGCTGGTTTTAGGCAGGATTTCCAAGTGCCAATGGTAATGGTAATATTCCTTCGCCGAATTGACGGCTACCGGCGCGGTATGAATAAAAAAATTATAGGGCGGGTTTTTTAAACCTTTGTCTATTTTCTTCAAGGCGGTGCGCAAGGCCTCGGCGAAATGCGACACCTGCTCGTCGTCTATCTGGTGAAAGCAGGGCTCGTGGATTTTGGGAAAAATGCGCACTTCAAAAGCTCCCCGGGACGCGAAAGGGCAAAAAGCGACGAAAAGAGCGTTTTCAAAAATTACTCTTGTTTTTTGGTCGCGCTCAAAGTTTACCATTACGCAGTGAACGCATTTTTTATTCTGGTTGAAATAATTCTGGGAGCCCAAAAGAGAACGGCTGACATCGGGATCAACCACCGGGATGGCGATAATCTGGGAATGGGGATGATAAATACTGGCGCCCGCCTCCCTTCCGTGATTGTGAAAAATACTTATATAGCGAACGCAACTATCGTTCATTAAGGAAAGATAACGGCTACGATAGGCTTCAACAACCAATTCGGCTTCTTTTTGGGAAAACTGGGCGAAATGACGATGGTGATCCCGGGTGATAACCACCTCGTGAAAACCGATGCCATCCATCGCGGAGTACGGCCCAATCTCCCGCGTCTCTTCGCAGGTTCCGGCCGGACCGAAAGCCGGAAATTTGTTGGGAATAACCTGAACCCACCAGTCGTCGATTTTTCCCGATTTTGATAAAGTTAAAAGCGGCTCGCCGCGTCCAGCTTTTTGCGAATCTTCAAAAGGACAATCCTTAATCGGCGCCGGTTCAATTTCTTGTCGGGACTTCGCGAATTCTTTCGGCCTTTTCGCTCGACCCGTGGCTATCACCGCCCAGGTACCCGAAACCAAATCGCGGCGCAATTCGGAAACGGGCTTATTTTTCGGCTTGATAGGCATTTTTAACCAAATTCCATTTAATTTTTAGCAACTCCTTCAAGGTACTGAAATAACTCTTCAGCGTCACCTTGCTTCCGGCCGGATTTATCCAGATTACCGGCAATTCCTTGATTTTATAACCGAGTTTTTTGGCTATAACCAAAATCTCTATGTCAAACCCCCACCGCTCAATGGTCTGGCGGGAAAAAACGGCCTGGGCGACTTTGGCCGGAAAAAGTTTGAAAGCTCTCTGGGTGTCGCGAATTTCCCAAATCGCCAAAAAACGGATGAGTAATTTTGACAGCTTGCCCAAAATCCGGCGGTGCCAGCCGGCCTTTTCTTCAATCTTCGCCCCCGGAACCTCTATGGAACCGATGACGACGTCATAACCTTTGTCCAACCACGGCCAGAAACTTTCAATCTGCTCCATGGAAATGGCGTTATCGGCGTCAACGAACAGCCGAAAATCGCCTTTGGCCTCAAGCATTCCCTGGCGCACAACCGTCCCCTTGCCGCGATTTTCTTTGTTGTCAATCAGGCGAAGGCGGAGAATTTGGCCGCCCAGGGACCTCACGGCTTCGGCCGTTCCATCTTTTGAACCGTCGTTCACCACCAGAATCTCATAATCGTACGGTTGTTTTTCAAAATAATCGACGATTGCCTTCAAAGTGCCTTTGATTCTCCCGGCTTCGTTGTAAGCGGGGATTACGACGGAAAGGTGCATAAATTTAACTTACGACTTGCGACAGTCATTTGTCGTTAGTCGTTAGTCGTTAGTTTATCCAGGTAACTCTGCAGGATTTCGGCGGCGGCGGCGGCGTCAATTTTTCCTTTCATCTGTTTCTTTTTTACGCCGGCTTCCCGAAATTTCCTTTCGGCCAGTTTCGTCGTCAAGAATTCTCTTTCCAAGACCACCGGTTTGTTGGTTATTTTTTTCAAAATGGCGGCGAATTTTCTAACCTCCCTGGTCATAGCCGTTTCTTTTCCGGAAAAGTCCAGGGGCAGGCCGACGACAATCGCGCCGACTTTTTCCTGCCGGCAAAGAGCGGCGATTTCTTTTGAAACGGCCTTTGATTCCTTTTCGCTCCATCGTTCTTTGACAACCTTGAATTTCCCCAGTTTGTTCTTCTTCAAAGGCGAAGTTTTTTGAAATAAATCGAAAGGAAAGGCCAATGCGCCGCCTTCATCGGAAATCGCCACTCCAATTCTTTTTTGACCGTAGTCAATGCCCAAATATCTCATAAAATTGTTCCCGCTTCAACTGATAATTGTTCCCGTAAATTTCCTGCCGTTCAGCAAATTTGCCAAATTCTTCAGATTCGTCCCCTTGACGATAATCGCCTTTATTCCCCATTTTTGGGCCGCTTTGGCTCCAATAGGGTCAACCGGAGCGGACATGCCCGGAATCCAGCGCGAACCTATGAGTTTCCGGTAATCCCGCCAAGAAATGGCTTTAATCGGCTTGGCGTCGGCGTATTTTTGGTGGTCCTTGGTATAAACGAAAGCCGGCCGGCCGGCGATTATCGCGGTACTCGCGCCGATTTTTTTGGCGAGACGCACGGCAATGTAATCGGTTGACCAGCCCGGCCGCCAGCCGGAAGCGATGATGATTTTGCCGTTGAATCTAATCGGCCTTCCTTCCTCGTCAATCACCGCCGGATCGGCCTGCGCCCGAAAAATGGTGCGCAAAAGATGGGCATTGAGCCGAGTGGAATGAATCCCCAACCAATCCGTGTCGTCGTAACCCAGGCGGACGATTCTGGAAGCCGCGGCCTGGTAAAATCGGGCTAATTTCCCGCCGCCGGCCACGATAACAAATCGGCGGCCAAACTTTTTCTGTTTTAAAATCAACTTGCGGAAATTCCTCAATAGTCGGATGTTGATTTTCCCGGGCATAATCACCGAGCCGCCGAGCGCTATGACAAAAACGTCTTTCTTCGCCATCCTTTTCATTTTAACACGAATTCAAAAACAAAAAAAGCCATTGTTCTGAACAACGACTCCGCCAATCCGCCGCTAAAGGATAATTCAGTGGCGGGTCAATATCTCCGCGCCGCTTTTGGCGATGACCACCGTGTGTTCAAAGTGGGCCGCCAGCGACCCGTCCCGAGTGGCGAAACTGCCGTCTTTGGATTGTCTGACATGCCAATCGCCGGCCGAAACCATCGGTTCAATCGCCAAAACCATTCCGGATTTCAATTCCGGCCCTTCGCCGCGCCTCCCGAAATTGGGTATTTCCGGCTCTTCGTGCACCTCGTAACCGACGCCGTGACCAATCAGCTCCCTGATAACATTGAATCCTTGAGATTCAACGTAATTTTGGACCGCGAAACCGATGTCGCCGACATGGTTGCCGGGCCTTGCTTCGCTAATCGCCGCCGCGAGCGCGGATCGGGCGGTTGAAATCAATCTTCGGGCCTCGCCGGAAATTTCTCCCGCCGGCAAAGTTATGGCCATGTCGGTTATCAATCCTTTGTATTTGATTCCCAGGTCCAGACCGATGATATCGCCCTCGCGCAAAACATACTTGCCGGGCACGCCGTGGACAACCACTTCATTGACCGAAACGCAAAGCGCCGCCGGGAAACCGAGGTGCCCCAGAAAAGCCGGCGATACCCCGGCCGCGCGCGTTAATCTTTCCGCCTCGATATTCAAAGACCCGGTGGTGACACCGGGTTTTATCTGACTGCCGATTCCGGCCATAATGGCGGCCAGAATCTTTCCGCCTTCTTTCAAAACTTTAATTTCTTCGGGAGTTTTGATGGTAATCATAATTACCGGATGGGCGACAAATTGCGCCGAAGAGATAAATTTATTCTAATCCGGCAGACCGGCTGATTTCAAAATATTGCCGTGAATCAAATCCACGTCGCGGGGATTGCCGTCAACGACATTAAGTTTATTTTTGCTTTCTCGCCGGTAATATTCGATTGCCGGTATGACGTATTTTTCGTAATAAGCGAGTCGGTTTTTTATTTGCTCTTCGGTATCGTCCGACCTGCCCCTCTTCAGCAGGCGCTCCCTTATTTCTTCCGGGGCGACATCAATCAAAATCGGCTTGATATTGCCTCTTTTATAGAACTCAAACGCGTCGTCCAGCGCCTTCGCTTCCAGGGCGGTGCGGGGAGAGCCGTCAATGACGAGATGCAGATTTTCCTTCATATTCTTCGCCATTAAATTTGACCAGGCCCAAATGGCGAGAAAATCCGGCATCTTGTCTCCGGCCGATAAAATTTCGCTGGTCAATCTCGCGGTCAGGGAATCGCCGGCGGCCAGTTCGCGCATTTTTTCTCCGACGTAAACGTAAAGGACGCTGCCCGCGCCGTCTTGTTTTTCCAGATATTTTTGGAGCAGTTTCGCCTGCGTCCCCTTGCCGCAACCGGACCGGCCGAAAAGAATAAAAGCGTAAGGAGTCATGATACATACCATTATAAACCAATTTCTTTAAAAAACAAAGGGGGCGGAAAGATAAAAGCCCCGCTTGGCGCGAGGCCTTATGCCTTTTCGTAAAGGATTTAGCTTCAGCATTCTTCCAGTCTTTTATCTATTTCCCGGAAAATGTTCCGGGCAACGGTATCGGGATCCGCCTCGCCGTCTATGTCAATAACCGGAATATTGCTGTCCGCCAGGTAGTCAAAAATCGGTTTGGTGCGGTTTTTGTATTCTTCCAGCCGGACTTTGATGGTCTCCGGCGCGTCAAGCGTCCGCGTGACTATTTTTCCGCCGCATTTCGGGCATAATTCCAGCTTTTCGTTGTCGGGCGTGTGCATCAAAGGAGTCTGGCAATTTTCGCAAACCCGCCGGTGCGAATTCCTGAAAATCGACAATTCCGGCGACACATTCAGGCGCTTGACCACGATGTTCTCTTTCCCGAAGATATCCTCAAGCGTGGAAATCACTCCGGGAACTCCGTTTTCTTCGTCGCCGCCGGCTTCATACATGGTCCGGGGCGACCCGGAAAAAACAATGCCTCGCGCTTCGGAAGCCGCGATTTCGGCTATCTTTCGGGTAACAAGTTCAAGGACCCAGGCCGGCGTGCAAAGAATGCCGGCGTCAAAAAGACGCCTTTCGCGCTGGATTACCGGGTCGTCGACGTTTTTCTTGTCATAGACGGTTTTCTCAATGACCTTACCGGTGTCAAAATGAATCAAGCCGTAACGTTCGGCGAGCAAATCCGCCTGCGTTCCCTTCCCCGCGCCGGGCGGACCGTAAACAACGATGGCGATTTTTTTCATAGAAACCCTAAATCCTTAACGTTAATTTTTATTCAACCAAAGAACAAAATTACTTTTTGCGCTTTTTTTAAAAAAACCGTTTCTTCTTTAATAATATAATTTTACACGATTTTTCGCATAAATAAAGTGGATAACTTTGCCAACGCAAAACGGCCCCAAGGGGCCGTTTTCTCGAATATCTTGGTAGCCGCGCTCGAGTCGCGCCCATCCGGCCTGGCTCTCGCGGACTAATGTTTAGAACCCTTCATATTCCCTCATCACCAGCTGGGCCTTTATTTGCTTCATTGTCTCCAAAGCGACCGAAACGACGATAAGAAGCGAAGTGCCTCCCAGGGCGAAAGCCGCGACGCCGGTGGCGCCCCTGATAATCAGGGGCAGAATCGCGATGAAACCCAAAAAGAAGGCGCCGGCCAAGGTGACCCGATACATTATTTTGGACAAGAATTCGGCGGTGAAATTTCCCGGCCTGATGCCCGGAATGAATCCGCCCTGTTTTTGGAGATTTTTGGAGATTTCATTGGGCTCAAAAGTAATGGCTGTGTAAAAGAAAGTGAAAAGGACCACCAGGATGAAATAGCTGGCGCCGTAAAATACCTGATTTTGCAAAATTGAATTTAAAAAATTGGCGAAACTTTGAAGCAAAGGGATGTCAAAAGCCGCAAGGACCTGGCCAATCATCTGCGGGAAAAGAAGGATGGAAAGGGCGAAAATTATGGGAATGACGCCGGCCTGATTGACCCGCAAAGGCAAATGGGCCGAAACGCCGCCGTACATCCTCATCCCCCTTATTCTTTTGGCGTAAGAAACCGGAATGTTCCGCTGGCCTTCGCTGATGACCACCACGCCGGCGATAACGATAAGGGCCACGGCCACGAAAGCGATGTAGTTTGGGATTTGGGCGGGGCTGTAATCCGCGACGGCTTGTCGGAAGTAAACCGGCAGGCTTGAGACGATGCCGGCGAAAATCAAAAGTGAAATTCCGTTTCCGATTTTCTTTTCGGTAATCAATTCTCCGAGCCACATCAAAAACATCGTCCCGGCTATGATTATGATGATTTGGGAAAAAAATTGCCACGGGCCGAGAAAACCGATAATCTGTTGGCGTTGCAAAAGGGTAATAAGCGAAAAGGCCTGAACGGCCGCCAAAGGAACGGTCAAATATCTGGTGTACTGGTTGAATTTCTGGCGGCCAGCCTCACCTTCCTCGTAATAAATGGCTTTAATGGAAGGAAAAATCATGGTCAGAAGCTGCATTATGATGGAAGCGGTAATGTACGGGCCGACGCCGAGCATGACGATGGAAAGATTGGCCAGCCCTCCGCCGGAAAATATGTTTAAGAGTCCGAAAAGCTGGTTGCCGGCGAAAAATTCCTTGAGCCGCTCCGGGTCAACTTCGGGAATCGGAATGGCCGCCGCCAGACGAGACAACGCCAAAATCGCCAGAACGAAAATGATTTTACCGCGCAAGTCCCGGATTTTAAAAATCTGGATTATTTTTTGGTACCACATGCTTTTGCCCTGCAAAAAAATTTCTAATTTCTTCCGCCAAAGGCGGATCCCCGTCCGACCGCTTCGCTGGCGAAGGCGGGCGCGGCGCCTCGAGCGGAAAACAACTAAGGAATAATTACTTTATAGTTCCGCCGGCTTTTTTAATTTTCTCTTCCGCGCTTTTTGAAGCGCGACAACCTTCAATAACCAATTTCTTCTTTATTTCTCCGCCCCCCAGAATTTTCACCGCCGGCAATTTCCCGCCTTTTCTTTCCACTAAACCTTTATCCACCAAGATTTCAGGGGTTATTCTGGCTCCGCTTTCAAAACGCTTTTCCAAATCGGCCAGATTCAAAATTGCCGGCTTCGGCCTAAAGCTTTTGAAGCGATATCCCCTCAGCTTGGGAAGTTTTTTTATCAAATCCCGGATTTCCGGCCTGATTTTTCGGCCGGCCCTGGCTTTCTGACCTTTCATTCCCCGGCCGGAATACGTGCCCCGTTTGCCGCCCCGGCCGACGCGTTTCTTGTTCTTTGATTTATGAATTGGCTTAATTTGATTTAATCTCATGTCTTTCTTTTAATTTTTTCAGCGCTTCTACGGTGGCGCGGGCATTATTTAATTTGTTCGAAGTCCGGCCCAGAATTTTTGCCGAAATGGATTTAATTCCCGCCAAGGCGCAAACAATCCTCACCGCGCCGCCGGCGATAACGCCGCGGCCCTCGGAAGCCGGTTTGAGAACAATCTTGGCGGCCGAATATTTCGCCGAAACCTCGTGGGGAATAGTCCCTTTTTCCAAAGGAACGACCGTCAGATTCTTCCTGGCTTCGCTTGCGGCTTTTTCCACGGCCTGGCTGACATCGGCGCCCTTGGCCACTCCAACGCCGACTTTTCCCTGGCCGTTACCGATGACGACGGTGGCTCTGAATTTGAAACGTTTGCCACCCGAGACCACCCGCGTCACCCTCCTTAAATCCAAAACCCGCTGGTCAAATTCGGTTTTTTTGGCCCCCGACGGGCCGGACATTTTTTTTGACTTTCCTCTGGCCATACCCGGCGCTACAACTTCGAATAGTAGGCTTTCAGCCGTTTGGCTAAAAACCTGCGCCCTCGAGTTGTTTTTAAATATTCTTCTCTTCTTTTGGCGTCTTCCATATTTAAGCAAAGTTCGGCGTAATTAAACGGAAAGGCAAGCGCGGATTGGTGGAAAATACCTTGTCGCCAAAATGTTCTTTTAACCTGTTTTTGAGATTAGTAGTAAAGCCGATGTACCGCTTCTTATCGTAATCACTTTCCAAAACATAGACGACGAAGAATTTCGAAGTTGTAGCACCGGGCATAAAATTTTACTGCTTAAAAATTTAATCCCGATTCGCGCGCCGCTTCGGCCAAGGCCTTGACCCGGCCGTGATATTTGTAGCCGCCGCGGTCGAAAATAACCACTTTTATCTTTTTAGCCGCCGCTTTTTGAGCGACCAACTTCCCGACTTCTTTCGCCAAATCGCTTTTGACGGCTTTTTTGTTCTTATTTTTTTCCAATTCAAAATCCGAAGCGCTGGCCAGAGTCTTCCCTTCGTCGTCGTCAACCAATTGGGCGTAAATGTGCCGATTGGAACGAAAAACGCAAAGCCGCGGCCGCTCTTTCGTCCCTTTGATTTTCGCCCTGACTCTGCGATGTCGCGCGATTCTTTTTTCTCTTTTTATTTTATTCAAATTTTTCATCTCTTCCGTTCATTAATATTAAAGGATTTTGTTTTAAAAAAAATTTTCATAGGGGGCCGGCCGAACAATAAGTTCTGATTCTGGCATTAAAAACTTACGGAGATTCCTCATTTCGCTCGGAATAACAGAAAGACAAAGGCCGTGGGGTCCCCAAAGAAAATTTTTTTAAAACAAAATCCGCCTACCCCGCCGCTCCCGCCAATTTCTTGCCGGCTTTTCGCCGAATCTTTTCTCCCAAATAATGGATGCCTTTCCCTTTGTAGGGTTCGGGTTTTTTAAGGGCGCGGATGCTGGCCGCCACTTGTCCGACGAGCGCCTTGTCGGCGCCGGAAACAACAATAAGATTCTTGTCAACGCTTATCTTGACGTCTTGAGGAGGAGTGAATCGGACCGGATGCGAAAATCCGATATTCAGCATCAAATCGCGTCCGGCGAGCGTGGCCTTGAAGCCGATGCCTTCCACCTCCAATTTTTTTTCGAAGCCGCGGCTGACCCCTTGAACCATATTGGCAATCAGGGAACGTTCCAGTCCCCACAAGGCCCGCGTTTTCCTGTCAATCGTTCTGGGCGTCAATTTCAAAAACCGCTCTCCGGCATCCAAAACGAAATTGGCGCTGACTTCTTTGGTCAATTCGCCCTTGGGCCCTTTCGCCGATATTTTCTGTCCTTCCACTTTTATCTCCACGCCCGACGGTATTTCAATTGGTCTTTTGCCGATTTTACTCATTTTTTACCAAATTTCACAAATGACCTCTCCTCCCAATTTCTGCTTCTTCGCCTCTTTGTCGGTCATCAACCCCCGGGAAGTGGAAATAATTATCATCCCAAATCCCTGCCTGACCGGCCTGATGTCTTTCGAAGAAACATAAATCCGCCGTCCCGGCTTGGAAATTCTTTTTATCTCGGAAATAGCCGGTGTTTTGTCTTTGTATTTCAAAACTACCTCCAGTATTTTTTTGTTCTTTTTGCCGTGCTTCGCCATTTCCTCGATATAGCCGGCGCGTTTGATGATTTTCGCCAGTTCAAATTTAAACTTGGAAAAAGGCAATTCAACGGTTTTTTTGCCGACCTGCTGAGCGTTTCTCAGTCTCGTCAGCATGTCGGCTATGGGATCGGTTACCATGATGATTTTTTTATCCCCGGAATTTCGCCCTTATTGGCCAATTCCCGGAAACAAATACGACAAAGGCCAAAATCCCTCAAATAACCTCGCCGACGGCCGCAACGAAAACATCGCCGCACGACCCGGCTGGAATATTTGGAAGGCTTTTGGGAGCGGATTATCTGGGAAAGTTTTGGCATAACTTTTGCTTCGCGAAAAAATTTCCAATTTCTGTCCGCCAAAGGCGGAGCCCCGCCCGACCGCTTCGCTGGCGAAGGCGGGCGCGGCGCCTCGGGTGGAAAGCAAACAAGGAATGATTATTTAATTGGGAATCCCAATAATCTTAGTAATTCGGCCGCCTCTTTTGGGGAAGAATCGGTGCAAATCGTCAACTCAAACCCAAAAATATTTTTGACTTCTTCGGCCGACACTTCGGGAAAAATAATGTGCTCTTTCACGCCGATTGTCAGATTGCCGGATCCATCTATTGATTTTTGGCCAATGCCCCGAAAATCCCTGGTTCTCGGCAGGGCTATATTGATAAGCCGGGAAAGAAAATCGTACATCCGCCGCCCCCTTAAGGTCACTTTGAATCCGGATTCCATGCCTTTCCTGGCCTTAAAAGTCGAGATTGATTTTTTGGCTTTCACCGACTGGGGAGCCTGCCCGCTAATCGCCGCCAAGTCCTTTCTGATGTTTCCCAAGGCCGCGTCTCCGCCGCCTGCGGCGACAATCCGTCCAATGCCGCAATTAACGACCACTTTTTCTATTTTGGGCACCGCCAGATTGTTTTCGTAACCGAAAATTTCCTTCATCTTCGGCACCACTTTTTTTTCGTATTTTTCCCGGAGAGTCATATTCGTTAAATTTCGTTCTTGCATTTTTTGCAAATTCGATATTTTTTTTCATCTCTGGCCGCGTAGCCGATTCTCGTCGGTTTTCCGCATTTAGAACAAACAATCATCACGTTGGAGGCGCGAAGCGGGCGCGGCACTTCCACTATTTGCCCCTTTTCGCCGCCCCGCCGGGGCCGAACGTGTTTTCTGACCAAATTCAAGCCCTCGACGATAACCAACGTTTTTTGGGGTATCGCCTTAATGACTTTTCCGGACTTGCCTTTGTCTCCGCCTGAAATTATTTTTACTTGGTCGCCTTTGCGAATTTTCATAAAAATTTATCTACAAGACTCCCTTCTTCGTCTAAAATCTCTTGAACGCAATATAAATTTCATCAGGAGTTTTAATTTTTTCTTTCATATTTTTCAGCTAGAAAACCTGTTTTAATAAAATTTTCATTTGGGGCCGGCCGGATAATAAATTCTAAATATGGCATTAAAATTTATGGAGGTTCTTCGCTGTGTTCGGAATAACGAAGGAACAAAGTCCGTGGGGCCCCCAACGAAAATTTTGTAAAACAGATTTTCTAAACCACTTCCGCCGCCATTGAAATTATCGTATCAAAACCCCGCTCTTTCAATTCCCTCGGCACCGGCCCGAAAATACGTGTCCCCTTCGGCTCTTTTTTGTCTATAATGACAACCGCGTTGTCGTCAAAACGGATATAAGAACCGTCTTTCCGCCGATAAGACAATTTTTGACGTATCACCACCGCTCTCACCACGTCCTTTTTTTTGACCGCCTTGCGCGGCTCGGCCAATTTGACCGAACCGATGACGACATCGCCGATTTGGGCGTATCTCCGCCGGCTCCCGCCGGGCACCTTAAAGCACTGGACGATTTTGGCGCCGGAGTTATCCGCGACCTTCAGCATAGAACGGGGTTGAATCATAAATTTAGAATCTGTAACTTAGAAAATAGAATCTAGAAATTGATTATTCTGCTTCCTGCTTTTTATTTTCTATTTTCTCAACTATTCTCCATTTCTTGTCTTTGCTCAGGGGCCGACATTCTCGGATTATAACCTTGTCGCCGACCCCATACTCGTTCTTTTCGTCATGAGCTTTGTATTTTTTGGAAATCTTGAATCTCTTGTGGTAACGCGGATGTTTTTTAACGCGCTCAACTTCAATAGTCCGGGTTTTATCCATCTTGTCCGAAACGACCGTGCCCGTTAATTTTTTAGGATGAAGGTTGCTCATTTTGTTTTCTCTTTTAAAACAGTGTTGATTCTGGCGATATCTTTCTTCGTTTTTCTGATTTGCCGGACATTTTTGAGCTTGCCGCCGCTCAAATCAAATTTAAAGGATTGGAGATTTTTTTGCAAATCTTCCAAATCCTTGTTTAGTTCGGAAATCGATTTTTGAAGCAATTCTTTGGCTTTCATAAAAAATTGGCGTCGAAAATTTATCGCGACTATCCATTATGCTCTTTTTATAAATTTGGTTTTCAAAGGCAGTTTGGCGGCGGCCCGCGTCATCGCTTCTTTCGCCGTTTCTTCGGCGACACCGTCCATTTCAAAAAGGATTCGGCCGGCCCTTACCGGAAAAACGTAATGGTCGACCGCGCCCTTGCCCCCGCCCATCGGAACTTCCGTCCCTTTTCTGGTGATGGGCTTGTCGGGAAAAATCCTCGTCCATATCTTTCCTCCTCTCTGGACGAATCTCGTCATGGCTCGACGGGCGGCTTCTATTTGACGGGAAGTTATCCAGCAGCCGGAAACCGCCTGAAGACCATAACTGCCGAAGGCCAGTTCAATGCCGCGCGTTTCAACCTCGCGCCACCGGCGCCGGCCTTTCTGCCATTTCCTATGTTTTACTTTTTTAGGAATCAACATATCAATTTATTATCCAAAAGAAGTCGGTTTTATAAAATTTTCATTTGGGGCCGGCCGGATAATAATTTTTAAAAACGGCACAAAAGATTATAGATATTCCTCGCTTCGCTCGGAATGACAGA
The DNA here is from genome assembly GCA_964537645.1 of uncultured Candidatus Saccharibacteria bacterium. Classification (GTDB taxonomy): domain Bacteria; phylum Patescibacteriota; class Minisyncoccia; order CAZICC01; family CAZICC01; genus CAZICC01. The sequence continues at coordinate 26,599 of CAZICC010000001.1, forward strand.
GAAACAAAGGCCGCGGGGTCCCCGGAGAAAATTTTGTAAAACCGATTTCCTTAAAACACTTCCCCTTTGTAAATCCAGACTTTCACGCCCACCACGCCGTAAGTCGTGTAAGCGTTCGCGCGAGCGAAATCAATATTGGCCCGCAACGTCTGGAGGGGAATTTTTCCTTGATGAAGATGTTCCGAACGCGACATTTCCGCGCCGTCCAACCGGCCGGAAATCATCACTTTGATCCCCTGCACTTCCTTGTTCTGCATAACCCGTTCAAGGGTTTTCTTCATTACGCGCCTGAAAGAAATTCTTCTTTCAATTTCCGAAACGATGCCTTGGGCCACAAGTTGGGCATAACTGTCGGGCGACTTGATTTCTTCTATTTGAATTTTTAAAATTCGCGGCGGTTTGTCGGGATGCGGGATTCCTTTCTTCTTCCAGTTTTTTTTCCAAAGCGCGCCGCCCAGCCCGCGCTTCAAATCTTCCACTCCCTGGCCGCCGCGGCCGATAATGAGGCCGGGCCTCGCGGTTTTTATCACGATATTGACGGAATTCGCCGACCTTTCGATTTCCACCGCCTGAATTCCAGTCTTGGGGAGTTTTTTCAGTATAAAATCGCGGATTGTTATGTCCTCCGCCAAAAAATTCTTGTATTCTTTTTTATTGAACCAGCGGGATTTCCAGTTGGAGATGACTCCCAGCCGAAAAACCTCCGGATGAACTTTTTGACCCATAATTTTTGCTTCGCGAAAGAATTTCTAATTTCTGTCCCTTTGGGACATCTCCCGAAGGGAGACAATTTCTAATTTCTTCCGCCAAAGGCGGATCCCCGCCCGACCGCTTCGCTGGCGAAGGCGGGCGCGGCGCCTCGGGTGGAAAACAAATAAGGAATGATTTTTATATTGATTTTCGCCTGAAAATTTTCTGTCCGAATCCCATTGTTCGTTTTGTCAGCCCCGGCTTTTCTTTTTTGAATGCCTGTTTAAAAGTTTTTCCGGATTGCTTAGTCTCTTCATCGGCAATCTTTTCTTTCGGCTTCTCCGTTATTTCTCCCGCCGGCTTCACTGTTTCCGGTACTGCCTCCGGCTTCCCGCTTTTTTTCTTGCTTCCCGACCTGTCTTCCAAAATTATGGTGACATGGCTGGTCTTCTTATGAATGGGGGTGGCGCGGCCCATGGCTCTCGGCAACCATCGTTTGAGCGTCGGCCCGCCGTCCACGGTAACCCTTAAAATACGCAATCCATCTTTGTCAATATTCATTCTCGCGGCGTTGGCAACCGCCGATTTCAGCAGTTTCAAAAGAGGAACGGCCGGCCTTTTGACTGAAAATTTCAGTTGATTTTCCGCTTCGTTCACCGAAAGTCCCTTGATTAAACCGGCAACCAATCTCACTTTTCGCGGCGCCATGCGCAAATGTTTTAGAGTGGCTTTAATTTCCATAAATCTTATTTTGACTTACTTTTTACGGCCCGGCTTTCGCCGTTTCCGATTCTTTGGCTTTTTGTTCCAGCTCGCGCTGCATGCGGCCGCCATGACGAACGAATTTGCGCGTCGGCGCGAATTCGCCCAGACGGTGTCCGACCATTTCTTCCGTAATGTAAACGGGAACGTGTTCTCGGCCGTTGTGGACGCCGATGGTAAAACCGATAAACTCGGGGGAGATGACGGAATCGCGCGCCCAGGTCTTAACAACCGTTTTGTCTCCGGTTCTGAATTTGGAAATCTTTTTCTGTAATTTTTCGTCCACAAAAGGGCCTTTCTTGGATGACCTGCTCATGGATTTATTTTGAGAGCGTTGAATAATTATGAAACGCTCTCATCCCGAGCGCCAGCGAGGGATCTCTTGAACTTCATTTAGAGACCCTTCACTTCGTTCAGGGTGAGACTGTTGAATTATTCAACGGTCTCATTTTATTCTCCTTCTAATTATGTATTTATTGGAAAGCTTGTTCTTTTTTCGGGTCTTTACGCCCAAAGCCGGTTTACCCCATGGGGTTTTGGGATGTTTGAGGCCGATGGGCGCCCGGCCTTCGCCTCCGCCGTGGGGATGGTCAACCGGATTCATGGCCGTACCCCTAACTCTCGGCCTGATACCCGACCATCGGGACCTGCCGGCTTTGCCGACGTTCCTGATATTGCGTTCCGGATTTGAAAGAACTCCGATTGAAGCGAGGCATTTGTCCGATACCATCCTGATTTCGGTTGACGGCAAAAGCAAGTGAACATAGCCGCCTTCGCAAGCCATTACCTGGACGGAATTGCCGGCGGACCTGGCAATCTGTCCGCCGCGTCCCGGCTGAAGTTCTACGTTATGGACAAAAGCGCCGACCGGAATATTTTTCAGCGCCATGCGGTTTCCCGGCTTCAAAGGAGCGGCTTCCGCCGTGATTATTTCGTCGCCGACCTTCAAATCCCGCGGAGCCAGAATGTACGATTTATTTCCGTCCCGGTAAACGACGAGCGCGATGAAGCTGGAACGATTAGGGTCGTATTCTATGGAAAGAACGCGCGCCGGCATATTCATCCTATTCTGCTTGAAATCGATTTCGCGCCAGATTTTCCTGTGCCCGCCGCCCTGATGGCGCACCGTAATCCGGCCCTGGTTGTTTCTGCCCGCCCGTTTATTCAGGCGCTTGGTCAGAATTTTGAGAGGCCGGACGCCTTTGGTCAACTGGCTCAAATCGGGTTTTACCAATTGTCTTCTTGACGGAGTTGCGGGAGTAAAAGTCTTCATTTTAGGCTTACGACTCACGACTGACAACTTGCAACAATTTGTCGTTAGTCGTTAGTTATTAGTTGTTGGTCAAATTAATGCGGCATCAATTCTATTTTTTCACCTTTCTTCAGCGTAACGACGGCTTTTTTCAGGCCGGATTTCATCCCTATGGTCCGGCCGAGTCGCCGGGGCCGCGCCGGTATGGCGATTATCCTGACTTTTTCAACGCCGACATTGTAAAAACTCTCAACCGCTTTCTTGATTTGGGTTTTGTTCGCCCTCGGATAAACTTCAAAAACGTATTGCCCGTATTCGTTCAACGCCGAAGCTTTTTCCGTGATACGGGGATTTTTAAGGGCGCCGAAAACCGGTTTTTTCTCTTTCGCCGCTTTCGGTTCGGCCGGCGCCGCGGGTTTAGCCGGCTGTCTTTGGACGGTTTTTTTGGATTTTTTTTCGGCCGGAATTTTTGCCGTTTTCAAGGCCGGCTTTTTTTCTTTCGTTTTTTCCTTTTTGAACTTTTTGAAAATGTCGAAAATGCCCATTTGCGTTTATAAACTCCGTTAAATTCTCTCTTTCGTTCTTTTTCGTTTTGAATCCGAGGCCTCTGACTCAAC
>CAZICC010000001.1:29929-30940 GCA_964537645.1 uncultured Candidatus Saccharibacteria bacterium
AATTTCCTTAATCTCCCCGATTGTCTTTTTTGGCATCAATAAATATTTGAAAGAAAGCAGGTCCGCGACGTTCAAACTACCGGCCGGCGCCGTCTTGACGTAAGGAATATTTCTGGCGGCCCGGATTAAATTTTCGTCTTTTTCGGCCAAAACCACCAACGTTCCTTTGTTCAATTCTTTTTTGGTTCCGTTTTTCAAATCGTTGAAAATGGAAACCGCCGATTTCGTTTTCGGCTCGGCGGCCCGCAGATCGTCAACCACGACCAGTTCGCCGTCGTTTCTTTTGCTTGTAAGGACCATGAAAAGCGCGAGACGCTTCATTTTTTTGTTGATTTTCAGATTGAAATTCCTTTCTTTGGTCGGCCCGAAGGTCGCGCCGCCGCCCTTCCATATAGGAGAACGGATTGAACCGTGCCTGGCCCGGCCCGTGCCTTTTTGACGCCAGGGCTTTTTGCCTCCGCCGCGGACCTCGCCCCGGCCTTTGGTATGGGCCGAAGCCTGCCGGGAATTAGCCATCTGCGCTCTTAAAACCTGATGAACCAAATCGGAATTGAACTCAACGTCGAAAATTCCGGCCGGCAATTCAACCGTTCCCGTTTTTTCGCCTTTTTGATTGTAAATGTCGGTTTTCATTATTTATTTTCAACGCCAAGATTCTTTCGCGGAAGATTCTCTTGTCTATGGCGGAGCGGGTTGCTTCAGTTTCTAATTTCAAGAAGCGTCCCCTTTCTGCCGGGAACAGCTCCTTTTACGGCAAGTATATTGTTTTCCGCGTCCACTTCCACGATTTTAAGATTCTTAACCGTCACGCGCTCCCCGCCCATCCGGCCGGCCATTCTTTTTCCCTTCAAAACATGCTGGGGAGTGGTCGCCCCGATTGAACCGGGCGCGCGCAAACGGTGTTTCTGGCCGTGGGTCTTTGGCCCGCCCCGGAAACCGTGGCGCTTGACCGTCCCCTGAAAGCCCTTGCCCTTGGACAGGCCCGAAATTTTCACCGACTCGCCTGCCCGG
>CAZICC010000002.1:0-28114 GCA_964537645.1 uncultured Candidatus Saccharibacteria bacterium
GCAGCGAACCTTACCTTGAATTGATTGACGCGGCCGCGCGGCTGGGCTTGAAAGTGGCGGCCATCGCGCCTCCGCAGCGGGACGACATTGAGTTCTGCCGCTATCATTACGACATGGCCCTTAACGTCGCCGAAATTCTCAAAAAGGACCCGGGCGCGAAAATAATCGTTTTTGCCGGCGCCACCCACGTTTTCCCGAATTACATCCCGGATTCCGGCGTGGTTCTGGAGGGTTACCTGATGCGCCAGGACATTCCCGACATCGTCAAAAAACTGGCCGGCGCCGAATCAATCACCTTTGAATGCGTCGGCGGCCTGAAGGACGCGGAATTGCGGAAATATCTCAATTCGGAAAAAGTCCTGGAAAAACACGTTGAAAAGCGCGGCTGGGCCGAGAAAAGATTTTTCATCTCCGTTCCGCCCGAAATCAGCACCTTGTCGCCGGAGGCGGATTATTACTATATCCATCTGCCCCAGTATTTGAACAAAGAGTAAAAAAACCGGTCGCCTAAGGCGACCGGTTTTTTGTTTGCGGGATTAGCTAACCCGGTGCTACAACTTTGACGCAAAATCCTCCGTTAGTGTTGGCATAGGATGGCTTTATTTTGCAAACGAGCTTTCGGTGACAACAACAATGTTGTAGCACCGGGTTAGCACTCTTGACATAGGAGTGCTAACGCATTAAAATGGAAATCAGCATGAACGAGAGGCAAAGCGTCATTCTCAAAACCGTCATTGAGGAATTCGTCAATTTGGCGGAGCCCGTCGGTTCCAAATTTTTGTCCCGGAAATACGACTGGGGAATTTCGGCCGCCACCATCCGCAACGACCTGGCCGCGCTCGTTGACGAGGGCTATTTGAAACAGCCCCACACTTCCGCCGGCCGGATTCCGACGGACAAGGGTTACCGGTTTTTCATCCAGTCGCTGAGGGAGGATAATTTTTCGGCCGAGAAAAGATTTTTGGAAGCAATCAATTCCGTTTTTGAATCCGCCAGCGAAGAACATCGCCTCTTCAGGGAAATCGCCAGGACTTTGGCCGAACTTTCCGGGAACATGGGCATAGCCGGATTGGTGGACCCCTCCGCGCCGCTCGGGGCAAGCGATTACGAAATTTCCAAATCCGGAATGTCCCGGCTTTTGCGCCAGCCGGAATTTGACGAAATAGACGAATTCTGGCGGTTCGCCGAAGATTTTGAAATGTTTGACCGGAAAATTTTTGAACGCGCGCCGGAACTTTGCGAAGCGCGCCAAGTGCGGGTTTTCATCGGCCGGGAAAATCCGCTGGCCGAAAACGAGGAATTGAGCTTGGTCATTTCCGGATACGAAAGAAAAGACGGCCGGAAAGGCGTGGCCGGAATCCTGGGGCCGAAGCGGATGAAATACAACAGGAATATTTCATTGGTAGATTATATCTCAAAACTTTTGAGCGCCAGATAGAATTTAGCCCCCTTGCCTCATTGCCAAAATCCCAATTTCCAATTTTCAATTTCCAAACAAATTCCAAATCTAAAAATTTTAAAACTTCCGTAACCTTATGGAAAAAGAGCCAATTATCATCGGTAAAAATCTGACGTTAGAGGACAAGGAGGAGATAAAAAACAGATTGGAAAAGATAAAGGAACAGGCCCGCCAGCCGATCGAGGGCGAATTTGAGAAAACCGAAGACGAATTGAAATTCATTGAACGGGTCAATTCGTATATCGGCGAAGAATTATGGGGACTTGGCCTGGAGGACAAGCCGGAAATCAAGCCGGAGCAGGTCCATCTCCTGCCCAAAGAAGTTTTTGACGAATGGTTCCCGGAACTGGGTTCGCAGGCCTGCTCATCGGCCAACCGCCGGGCGATTTACATTGACAAATCCGCTTCAACGGGCTTGCGCCTGCCGGTTTTCAAATCCTTGCTCCACGAGTCGCTTCATCTGGCTTCTCACTACAAATTTCGGTCGGAAGAAAACAAGGGGATGGCTTATCGCTTCGGTTATAAAATTTATAATCCCAAAAACGACCACGAACATTTTTCCGGCCTGAACGAGGCGGTGATTGACAAGACCGCGAAAGAAATTTTCGCAAAACGGGAAAAAGAACTGGCGGACGAATTCGGTTTTCCGGAAAGCGAAAAAAAGACGCTTTTCTGGTACGACGAATACGTCAAACCTCTGGAGGCGATAATCGGGAAAATCGCCGAAAAGAACGGCGAAACCGGAGAAACGGTCTGGCGGCGGTTCAAAAAGGGGCTTTTCACCGGCGAAATGATGCATTTGCGGGAAGTGGAAAGAGTTTTCGGCAAGGACGCCCTGAAAGTTTTCGCCGCCCTGGGTCAAACGACAAAATTCTTATCCGTTGACGAAGTCAACGAAAAGGTTTTGCGGTATTTTGAGACCGATGACCCGGAAGAACGCCAAAAACTCGCCAAAACGATTCTGGGAAAAGGGGCCAAGAAGATACCAATTAATTTTGGATAAATTATAATTTATAATTTTTAGCCAATATGATGGAACGCGAACCTATAATTTTTGGAAAAAATCTGACGTCGGAAGAAAAAAAAGAGTGGCAAGACTTGCTTCAAAAAGCAAGAGAAAAATCCCTAGAACCGATTGAAGGCGAGTTGGAAAAAACGCCGGAAGAATTACAATTTATCGGAAAAATCAACTTATGGACGAATGAAGAATTAAAAGAGATGGGGATATCGGAAGATTTTTTGGTGAAGCCGGAGCAAATCCATTTTTTGTCTCATGATGATTACAGCGCTAAATTTTTTAAAGATGTCAATTCTGGGGCTATCTGCGATCCCACCACCCAAATAATTTTTATAGACAAATCCGCGCGCCGCAGAACTGAATTATATCGAACTATCTTTCATGAAATTCTTCACTTAGCATCTTATTATAAAGGCAAGGTTTACCGCGAAGAAAAAAAACTTAGAGAATATAGAAGCGGTTACGGCATTATTTCTGGATTAGAAAAATATCACCAACATTTATCGGCATTCAACGAAGCGATGATTGACAAAGTTCGGGGAGAAATTTTTCGGAAACATTTGGACGAATTTTTTGAAGAATTCCAATTGACTCAACAGGAACGCAAAGAAACCTTTCCTTATAATCCGTATGAAGATGTTGTGGATATTATAATTGATAAAATAGCCGCGAAGAACGGCGAATCAAGGGATAAGGTTTGGAAAAGGTTTAAAAAAGGGCTTTTCACGGGCGAAATGATGCATTTGCGGGAAGTGGAAAGAGTTTTCGGCAAGGACGCCCTCAAAATCATTGGGATGGGAGCGATAGCGCCCGACAAACCCTTTGATTGGGATACTTTTAAAAAAATCAAAAAGTATTTCAAAGTCGACGACGAAACCGAACGACAAAAGATGAATGAAGAGATTTTGAAAACGACTAATCGGTAACTGTTCCAATTTATGTTCGAGATGTTTAAAGGCCCGGCCGCTGAAACCGGCGAAAAGGGTCTCAAAAAAGAAGAAGGCGAAGAAATGGCGGAAGTAGATTTTGAGAACCTTAAAAAAGGCGACAAGTTGGTGGTGGAAACCGGAGACGATGAGGGCGGGATTTCCAAATACGAAATCATCGTTGACGGGAAAACAAAGCATGCCCTGCGGGTTTCGGTCAGGAGCGAATGGGGGAAGGAAATCGAAGAGTTCACGGCCCGGATGATGGGCGGCCTGACAATGGAGAAAGGCGAGACGCGGGGCCTGATAAAAGTCAGCGGCAAGGAAGAAAAGAACTGCCTTTATTTCCAAAATCTCAAGGACGCCAAAACGGAACTGCGCGCCGGGGCGAGGCGCACCCGGCCGATAGGAAAAATTGTGGTGATTAAAAAGGAGGAGAAAAAAGAAAGGTAAATTATCTTAATTTCTAATTGACCCAATAAGAATTTAATTATGCTCGATGAATTAAATAAAAAAGAAGAACAATCCGCCCAAGGCGGACAAGAAGCCGCCGAAAAAGCGGTTGATGAGATTGCCGCGTCGGCTTCGCCTCCTCGCGATGACAAAGAAGAAACGCCTCGCGATGACGAGAGCGAATTGGAGAAAGCTAAGCGCGAGCGGGGTGAATATCTTGCCGGATGGCAAAGAGCCAAGGCGGACTTTTTGAATTACCAGAAAGACGAAAAGAAGCGGTTGGAGGAATTTTTGAAATTTTGCGAAGCTGGGTTGATTGGCGATTTATTGCCGGTTCTGGACAGTTTCGATTTGGCTTTGAATGAGATTGCTTCGTCGGCTCCGCCTCCTCGCAATGACAAATTGGCCAAAGGCTTTTTCCTCATCAAGTCCCAGATGGACGAGATTTTGAAAAAGAGGGGATTGGAGCCGGTGAAATCCGTCGGCGAAAAATTCAACCCGGAATTTCACGAAGCGGTGGCGACGGTTGAGGACTCTTCCAAGGAATTCCAAACAATCGTTGAAGAAATACAAAAAGGATACGCGCTCAACGGCAGAACGTTGAGAGCGGCAAAGGTGAAGATAATCAAATAATTTTGAATTTTTAATTTTGAATCAATTTTCAATTATCTAATTTCAAAAAATAATTTTAAAATTGAAACATTCAAAAATTTATTCGAAATTCAAAATTCAGAATTTAAAATTAAAATCAGTGAGACCTGAAACCTGAAACTTTTTGTTAAGTTTCAAGCTTCAAGTTTCATGATTCAAGAAGAAAATGCCAAAAATATTAGGTATCGATTTAGGCACAACCAATTCGGCCATGGCTTTCGTTGAAGCCGGGGAGCCAAAAATAATTGAGAACAAGGAAGGCGCGAGGACCACGCCGTCCATCGCCGCCATCTCCAAGGCCGGAGAGCGACTCGTCGGATTGCTCGCCAAAAGGCAGGCGGTCACCAACCCGCAAAACACCATTTTTTCGGTAAAACGACTGATAGGCCGGAAGTTCGCCGACCCCGAAGTCCAGCGCGACAAAAAACTTTTGCCCTACGAAATACGCGAATCGTCTTCCGGCGGGGTGGAAATAAAAATGCGGGACAAATGGCACCGGCCCGAGGAAATCTCGGCCATGGTTTTGCAGAAACTCAAGCAGGACGCCGAGGAAAAACTGGGTGAAAAAATAACGGAGGCCATCATCACCTGCCCGGCCTATTTTGACGATTCGCAGAGGCAGGCCACCAAGAACGCCGGGGAAATCGCCGGATTCGCGGTGAAGCGCGTCATCAACGAGCCCACGGCCGCGGCCCTGGCTTACGGCCTGAACAAGAAAAAAAGCGAGCAACTCGTGGTTTACGATTTCGGCGGCGGCACCTTTGACGTGTCGGTGCTGGAAACCGGCGACGACACGGTGGAGGTGAAATCCACCGGCGGCGACACGCATCTCGGCGGCGACGATTTTGACCAGCAGATTATCCAGCACCTCGTTTCCGAATTCAAAAAAGAGCAGGGGATTGACTTGTCAAAGGACATGCTGGCGCTCCAGCGCCTCAAGGAAGCGGCCGAAAAAGCCAAGCACGAACTTTCTTCAACTTTGGAGACCGAAATTAACCTTCCTTTCATCACTTCCGGCGCGGACGGACCCAAGCATTTCGTGATGAAATTCACCCGCGCCAAACTTGAAGATTTGGTAAGGGACGACATAGAACGTTCCATTGAGCTGACGAAGAAGACCGTGGCCGAGGCCGGATTCAAGATTCCCGACATTGACGAAGTGATTTTGGTGGGCGGCCAGACGCGGATGCCTTTGATTCAGCAGGAAGTGAAAAAGCTTTTCGGCAAGGAGCCGCACAAAGGCATCAATCCCGACGAAGTGGTGGCGGCAGGCGCGGCGGCGCAGGCCGGAATTATGCAGGGCGAAGTGAAAGACGTTTTGCTTCTGGACGTGACGCCGCTGACTTTGGGCATTGAAACCCTGGGTTCCGTTTCCACCCCGATGATTTCCAAAAACACCACCATACCCACTTCCAAAACCCAGATTTTTTCCACGGCCTCGGACAGCCAGCCCTCGGTGGAAATCCACGTCTTGCAGGGCGAACGGGAAATGGCTTCCGACAACAAGACGCTGGCCAAATTCATATTGGACGGCATTCCGCCCGCGCCGCGCGGCATTCCCCAGATTGAAGTGGTTTTTGACATTGACGCCAACGGCATCCTTAACGTTTCGGCCAAGGACAAGGCCACCGGCAAAAAGCAGTCCGTCAGGATTACCGCTTCCACCGGGCTTTCCAAGGAGGAAATTGAACGGATGAAAAAGGACGCCGAACTGCACGCCGAGGAAGACCGGAAGAAAAAAGAGGAAATTGAAACCAAAAACAGCGCCGAAAACCTGATTTACGTGACGGAAAAAACCTTGCGCGATTACGCCGAAAAAATCCCGGCCGACGTCAAAAAGGAAATTGAAGCCGAACTGGAAGAACTGAAAAAGGCCAAGGAAGGCGGCGGCGTCGCGGAGATGAAGGCCAAAATGGAAAAATTGTCGCAGGTGGTCCAGAAAATCGGCGCGCAGATGTACGGTCAGCAGGGAGAAGGCGGTAAGGAAGGCGGAAATCCGCCCGAAGAAGGCGGCGCGAGCGAAGACGGCGCCCGGGAAGCGGAATACGAAGATAAAAAATGATTTTGAGCGGCAAAGATTTTTCAACGGCCCCGACGTTTCGCCGGGGCCGTCACCATTAGCGGCGGAATCGGGAATGTGATATGATGGAAATATGGTTATCCGTCAGAAAGGCGAAACATTTCTTTTGAACTACGAAATCAAGGTTTTGTTTTTGGGAATCGCCGCCTTCATTCTGGCGCTCGCCGCCGGTTTTTTGTTCAACGGGCTTCTTTACGGTTCGCTTTCGCAAAGTCGCGGCGCTTCGGCTTTTTGGATTCTGGCGGCGGCCGCGCTTTTGCTGCTGGTTGCGATGCTGGCGGTCTCCTCGCTGGTCATCCGGCAAAAAGTCGTTTATCTGTTTTTCGGCGCGGCGGCGCTGGCTTTGATTTTACCTGTGGCCACCAGGGCGAACGGCTGGCAGTGGCTCGCGGCCGGCGTCCTGTTTTTATGGATGGTCTGGGCCCGCCGGCGGATACGAAGCGACCTGGCAAATTTCGTCAAGCCGAAAACCGGCCGGATTTTGAGCCGGGGAGTGAAAAAAATTCTTTCGGGGCTGGTTATTTTCATCAGCGTTTTTTATTTCTTTTCGCCCCAAATCCGGCAAACCGAAAATTTGTTCGTATCCCGGAGATTGTTTGAAGCCGTCATAGTTCCCGTAGAAAAACTGGTCCGGGGTTTCGCGCCCGAATTCAGGAAGGATATGACGGTTGACGAAGCAATCTTGAAAATCGCCGGAAAGGCGACTCTTGACGAAGCGTTGAAAAAAGAACCGCGCCTGAAAGAAATGCCGGCCATGGAAATTGAAAATCTCCGCAGGCAATTTTTTGAACAATTCAAAAGCGAAGTCCCCAAACAAAGACAGGAGTTTTCCGCGCGATTGGGCATCGCCCTGAAAGGCGACGAGAAAATCGCCGACGTTTTTTACGATTTCGCGTTGGCCAAATTACGAGAATTGCCGGGATCCGCCCGAATGTCCGTCGGATTTTTTCTGGCTTTGAGTTTGTATTTCATTTTAAAAATTGCCGCCCTTCCTTTCGCATGGCTGGCGCTGGCTTTGGCCGTCGGCCTGTTTTGGATTCTCGCCGCGGCCGATTTCTTTTCCGTCAAGAAAGAAACGATTGAAAAGGTAGTCATGGAAATTTAATTGGCACCGAGTTTTTATGTAACTATGCTGGAATCAGCCGTTTTGGCTGATTTTTTTTGGTCAGCTGGTTTGCCAGCATTTTTTGACGAGGCGTCCCCAAAACTTGGAGAATCGGACAATGAGTCGGACTAATCCGGATTATCGCCACAACGGCGGCAACTATTGCCAGAGCCAATACCGCGAGACAGAGTATGGCCGGCCATAGCGTTTTAAAAATGGAATCCCACTCATCCAAATACAAATCGTAGGATACCCGGAAAGAATAACCATTGCGTTCCGGCAGCAAATCCCATTGCGTTCGCGGCCGCCGGATGCCTTGCGGCAGGATTATAAAATTGCTACACTGGAATTGATGACGAGATATTTTTCGGCCAATATTTCCGACATTTTGAAAAATTTGTCGTCCGCCAGCCTTCAGCCGAAGGATTTCATTGACGTCCTGATAGTGGCTTTCCTTATATACGCCATACTGCTTTTGCTGAAAAGAACCCATGCTTCGTTTATTTTGGCCGGCATCCTGGTTTTTGTCGTCGTTTACCTGGCCGCCCGCTTTTTCAATTTTTACCTGACTGGCATAATGCTCCAGGCCTTTTTCACTTCCTTCATCGTCATTTTGGTGATAATTTTCCAGAAGGAACTGCGGAATTTTTTTGAGTGGATTTCCGTTTCCGGCCGGGCGGCCCTGAAAAGAAAATCCTTGACCGAAGTCAGTGAAAATGAAATCGTCCAGGCGGCCGAATACCTGGCGCACCATAAAATCGGGGCGCTTATGGTGCTGGCGGGCAAACAACCGATAGACCGATTCGTTGAAAGCGGAATAAACCTGGATGGCGAGATTTCGGTGCCCCTGATTTTGAGCATACTTGACCCCACGTCGCCCGGGCACGACGGCGCCTTGATTATAGAGGGCAATAAAATCAAAAAATTCAGCGCTCATTTGCCCCTGGCCACCCGATTCAAAAAAATCGGCAATCTGGGCACGCGCCACCGGGCCGCCCTGGGTCTGGCCCAGTCGTCGGACGCTTTCGTCATCGTCGTTTCGGAAGAAAGAGGGGTGATTTCCGTCGCCCACCAGGGAAACCTGCGGGAACTCGTCGGCGCCGGCGACTTGAAAACCGCCCTGGACAGGTTCGTCAAAGAAAAAATCCTGCCTTCCACCGCGCCCTGGTGGCGGAATCTGCTGTTCCATAACCTCCGCGAGAAAATCATCGCGGTCGTCTTGGCGGCGCTTCTGTGGTTTATTTTCGCGTCTCCGTCGGGCATCCTCAGCCGGGAATTTGAAGTGCCGATTGAAGTCAGATTCCAGCCATTGGGTTTAATCGTTGAAACCAATCCGAAAGCGGTCAACATAACCTTGAGCGGCCGGATACAAAATTTTGAATTATTGAACCCCGGCGGCTTGAAGGTTTTGATAGACGCTTCCGAATTCCGGGAAGGAACGCAAAAAATCAAAATGGAAGAAAAATTAATCAGCCGGCCCGGCGCTTTTTCGGTCACCGCTTTTTCCCCGAAAACGATACAAATAACGGCGAAAAAGTCGGCGGAGGGAAGCCAAAATCAATGATTATTTCAACGCCAATTTTTAAAAACGGCGGAAATATTCCGCCGAAATACACCTGCGACGGCGAAAACGTCAATCCGCCTCTGGAAATTTCCGACGTTCCGGCCGGAGCCCGGAGTTTGGTTTTGATTATGGACGACCCGGATAGTCCGGGCGGCGCGTGGCTCCACTGGTCGGTCTGGAACATTGACCCGAAGACAACCGAAATTATGGAAAACAGCGCGCCGGCCGGAGCGGTTGAAGGCGCCACCGGTTTCGGCCGGACCGGCTACGGCGGCCCCTGCCCGCGCTCGGGCGAGCACCGGTATTTTTTTCGGCTTTACGCGCTTGATTCCAAATTGAATTTGCCGGCCGGAGCGCGCCGTCCCGAACTGGAGCAGGCGATGGCCGGCCATGTTTTGGCCGAGGCGGAATTGACGGGGCGATACCGCCGGCAAAACCGATAAAAATTTCAATGACGATGGAAAAGGAAATATTTTCGCGAAAGACGCCTGAAGAAGAAAAATTATCTTCTCCGCTTTTGCGCAAGGAATTCAACGAGGAAATCGATTCGCTTTTCCAAAAAGAATTTTTAAAGGCGGTGGAAGCGGGCGACGAAATCAAACTGGCCCAATGGAAAAGGCGGTACTTAAACGAATACCCCGACCAAACCGAAGGCGTGGAGGCGCTTTTCGGCTTGAGGGAATTTTTGCTGAAGGACAAAAAAATAGCCGAAGAAAGGGAAAAAGAGGATTATAAAATAGAAAGACGGCGCTTCCAGGATTTGACCGAATACCAGTTTCTTTTCACCCATTTCGTCGTGGAAAACGGCGGCGACGCGGAATTTCTGGAAAAATTCTGGAGGATGGGGCAAGCCATAAGCGAAAAAACCGGCGCCGCGAAACAATTCGGCAATCTCCGGCAGGGGATTTTGAGCCAGGCGGCGGTATACAGAATTCTTGAATCCATCGGCGAAAAGCCGAAACTGTCCCATCCGGCCGAGGACGCCTTCAATGCCGTTGACCTATGGACCGCGGAAAAGGCGGCGGTGCAGGTGAAAGCGAGCCGGGCCCTGGAAAAACCGGCGGCGCTGGAGTCCGAGAGCGCCGCTTTCCCGGCGGTGGAAGCCAAAAGCGAATTCCAAAGCCGCTACTACAACGCTAAATATTTCCACGATAACGCGCGATTCCGGACCAAAATCCGGGATTACGGCCGGCAGATAGGCGAAGAAATCAAGGGATACATGCTTGTCATCCCTTATTCAAAAATTGATTCCGCGACCGGCCAACCCTCTCCGGAGTTGGTGAAATTTTTCAAGGATAAATTAAAAACGTCGGAATAATGGACATTCTTTCCCACGGCCTTTGGGCCGGCGCGGCTTATAAAGCCGCCAATAAAACTATCGGAAAAGGCAAAAAGCCGTTTCGCGTTTGGCTGGCGGCTCTTTGGGGAATCGTTCCGGATATTTTTTCTTTCGGGATTTTGTTCGTCTGGATAGCAGGCCAATTGATTTTCGGCGGATTAAATTTTTACGATTTTCCTATTAATATAGAGCGGCCCGATATGGAACCCGCGCCAGGCGATACTTTATTTATTTTCCGCCTGACTTCGTTTTTATACAGCGCCAGCCACAGTTTGGTTGTTTTCGCTTTCGTTTTTGGACTCGCAATTTTGGTTTTTCGCCGGTACATCTGGGAAATGGGCGGTTGGCTGATTCACATACTGATTGACATCCCGACGCATTCGTATCAATTTTATCCGACGCCATTTTTATGGCCGGTCTCCGATTGGAAATTTGACGGTTTTTCCTGGGGAAATTCCTGGTTCATGTTTTTCAATTATCTTGCTCTGGCAGCCGTTTATTATTTACTACTCAAAAAAAGAAAGAAGAAAACCGATGTTTAGGATTATCGCGTTATTTTTTTCGGTTGCTTTGGCCGCCGCGGTTTCCGGCGCTCTTTTGCGTTCTTTGATTCCGACTCGGACGGAAGCGGATATTTTCCGCTCCGTTTTTTTCGCGTTTTCGCCGAAAAGCGGCAACGAAGCGGGTCCGACGCCGGCGCTTCCCGAAAGGCCTGTCGCCGGCGGAGTGGTTCCGCACCATTTGCTCGCCGCAGAAATCATTGAAAAATTTTTCGGGACTCTCGCTTCCGAAATCCAGCCGGAAACCATCGTTATTTTAAGTCCTGACCATTTCAACGCCGCGAACGCCCTGGGTTATTCCAGGTTAATCGCTCCGTCCCCGGCTATCGGGGAAATCGACGGCCTGGCGCTCGACTCCGAGCTTCTTGAAAATTTGTACGACGCGGATATTCTGGTTCCGGGAGAATCTTTCATCGCGCTGGAGCACGGCATAACCGCCCTTTTGCCGTTCGTGAAAAAATATTTCCCGGAAAGCCGCGCGGTTCCGCTCGTCGTTCCTTTCGCGCTTCCGAAAGAAACCGCGGAAACTTTGGTCGAAACAATTGAAACCCGAGGAGCCAAAAATTCAATAATAATCGCCAGCGTTGATTTTTCCCATTATCTTCCGGAAAGCGCGGCTTATCTTCACGACGTCAAAAGTATTTCGACTTTGGTGAATTTTCGAAAAGAGGAATTTGAAAAATTGGAAGTTGATTGCTGGCAATGCTTGTACGCCCTCCGAAAACTGGCCGAATCGCGGGATGCCGGATACCCGGAAATAATCGCCCATAAAAATTCCGTTGATTTCTGGAAAGGCGAATCGCCGGAAGAGACCACTTCTTATTTCAGCGCGATTTTCAAAAAAGACGGCGGCGTTTTGCCCGAAGGTCTTGACGGCCGCTCGGTTATTTTTCTCGGCGATATAATGCTTGGTCGGCACGTGGAATACTTGATGAATAAAAACGGATTTTCCTATCCTTTTGAAAAAATCAAGCCGTTTTTCGCCGGGGTGGACGTCGTTTTCGGAAATTTGGAAGGCCCGATTTCGGCGAATCCCGCGAAATTTCCGAATGGTTCCCTCAAGTTTTCTTTCTCAGCGGCCGCGGCCCGGTCTCTTTCTTCCGCCGGAATCACGCTGGTTTCGCTGGCCAACAACCATTCGTTTGACGCGGGGCAAGCCGGACTTGCCGAAACCAGGGACATTTTGAGGAAATCGGGAATTGATTTCGCCGGCGATCCTTTGAAATGCGGGGAAGAATTTTCGTTCCGGAAAGACAATTTGGTTTTTCTGGCCTTCAACAAAACCTGGCCCGGGATTTGCCCGGAAGACGAAATCATTAAAACCATTGGGTCGCTCAAAAAATCCGCGCCGGAATCGTATATCGCGATAAGCGTCCATTGGGGAGAGGAATACCGGCCGAAAAGCTCGCCAGACCAGCGGGAACTCGCCCGCCTGATTATTGACGCCGGCGCCGACGCGGTTTTCGGCCACCATCCCCACGTAGTTCAGGAAATTGAAATTTACCGCCAAAAACCGGTTTTTTATTCCCTGGGGAATTTCGTTTTTGACCAGTATTTTTCCGAGGAAACCCAGGAGGGCCTCGCGGTCGGCGCGGAAATTTTTCCGAGCCGAACGGCTTACCGCTTGTTCCCTGTAAAAATTCATTACGGCCAGCCGGTTTTAATGGTCGGAAAAGAAAAAGAGTTATTTTTGGAAAACCTGGCTTTAAAATCCATTCCGGATTTGGCGCGGTCTATAAAAAATGGTAAGATTGAATTAGGTTTTTAACGGTGACGGAATAACACGGATATCATACGGAAAAACTCGGAAATAAAATTCCGCGAAATTCCGTCAGATATCCGCGAAAATCCGTAAATCAAAACATGAATTTATTCAACAAAAAACTCGTCGGGAAAATCGACCCGCTGATTTTAATCTCAATGCTGGCAATCGCGCTCCTCGCGCTTATTGTTTTTTTGGGCTCGCCGGATTATTTCAGGAAGCCGCCGGCCGAAGAAACTCCGCCGGCCGGAACTCCGATTTTCATTCCCGTTTCTGAAGAAATAAAAAAATTCGCCTCGGAAGAAGAATTTGTCTCTTATTTGAAGGAGACGCGGTCTTCCGGTTACGGTTGGGAATTCACGGGGAGTATTGACCGTTTATTGTCGCCTCAATGGCCGGAAGCGGCGCCCCAATCCGCGGCCGAAAAAGGAGGCGGCGGGGATATGCCGAGCCGCGTTTCCGAAACCACGGTCCAGGTTGAAGGCATTGACGAACCGGACATCGTCAAAACCGACGGCAAGGAAATATATTTCAGCCGGCCAGCCGGTCCCTGGATTTACAGGGAGCAAATCGGCATTATGCCTCCTTACCAAAGAACCGGCGACACTTTGCTCATCAAGGCCTTTCCGCCGGCCGATTTGAAAATCAACTCTTCCATTAAAACTTCGGGGAACCTGCTTTTGACGAAGAACAAACTGGTGGTTATCCCCGATCCGTCGGCCGGTTATTACGTCGGCGAGCGCGTCATCGGCGGTTACGACGTTTCCAATTCCGCGTCTCCGAAGCTGAACTGGCAAATAAAACTGGACCAAAAGACGCAAATTGCCGCCAGCCGGCTTTATAAAGATAAAATCTATTTGATAACCAGAAATTACATCCAGGAATCCCGGCCTTGCCCGATTAAGCCGTTGGAAATCGGCGGTGTTCCGTTCACGGTTGAATGTCGCGATATTTACCATCCGGTCCGGCCGGTGCCCGCCGACACGACATTCACGGTTATGATTTTGAATCCCGAGACCGGGAAAATTGAAAAATCCGTTTCTTTCGTCGGTTCTTCCGGCTCGTCGGTCGTTTATATGTCTCCGAACGCCGTTTACGTCACCTACACCTATAACGAAAGTTTCATTAAATTTTTCCTCGCTTTTCTCAAAGAAAAAGGCAAGGGCCTTTATCCCGATGAGTTGATAGACAAATTGGACAAAATCGACGGTTATGACATCAGCGAGGCGGCCAAAACCGTTGAGTTCCAATCCGTAATTGAAAAATACGCGAGTTCCTTAAGCGACGACGAAAAACTGCGTCTGCGAAACGAATTAACCAATCGCTTGTCCGATTACCACAACGAACATAAGCGCGATTTGGAAAAAACCGGCATCGTGAAAATTTCCACGAACGCCCTCAATATTGAAACGGTCGGCAGCGTGCCGGGACGCCCCCTGAACCAGTTTTCTTTGGACGAATACAAAGATAATTTGAGAATCGCGGTTACCGTCGGCGGGAGTTCGGGTTGGGGATGGAGATTTTCAACGGTCGGCCAAAGCCAGAGCGCCAACGACGTTTACGTTCTTGACTCCGGGTTGAAAATTCTCGGAGCCGCCAAAGATATGGGTTTGACCGAAAGGATTTATTCCGTCCGCTTTATCGAAGATAAAGGTTATGTGGTCACCTTCAGGGAAATAGACCCTTTTTACGTCCTTGACTTGTCCGACCCGCGAAACCCGGATATCAAAGGCGAACTGAAAATTCCCGGATTTTCTTCGTATCTCCATCCGATAACCAAAGACAAAATTTTGGGCATCGGCCAGGAGAATTGGCAGGTTAAAATTTCCCTTTTCGACGTGAGCTCGCCGCAAAATCCCGTTGAAAAAGCCAAATATCTGCTGGAAGAGGGATGGTCCGAAGTTCTAAGCAACCACCACGCCTTTTTACAGGACAAAAAGCACCAGATTTTCTTTTTGCCGGGCGGCGAAGGCGCGTATGTCTTTTCCTATAAAGGCGATAAACTGGAATTGATTAAAGCAATCAGCGGCTTGACGCAGGCGCGCCGGGCGATTTATCTCAATGACTATCTTTACGTAATCGCCGACGATAAAATCACCGTGATGAACGAAATTGACTGGGAAAAAGTTCGGGAATTTGACCTATTCGCGTCAATCCCGCCGATAACCACTCCACCCCCTCCGGCGCCGACCGTCACCATTCCGCCGTTCCCTTGGCCGGAATTTTGAAATGAAAAACTACGCGAAGGTCGGCAATAAAAAGGGTCGGCCGGCTTTTCGCGCGGCGGCATCTTTCAGATGCCGCCGATATCTTAAAGTAAGACGGATAAACGCGGATATCAGACGGAAGGGCGCGGAAAATAAAATTCCGCGAAATTCCGTCAAATACCCGAGAAATTCCGTCAGTAAAAAATGGAACAATTTTTGACCCAAAATTCCTGGATATTCGTCCTGCTTGCCCTGTGGATCCTTCCCTGGAAAGGAGTGGCCTTGTGGAAATCGGCCAGGGCCGGCAGTAAATGGTGGTTCATTGCCTTGCTTGCGACAAATACCCTTGGTCTTTTGGAAATTCTCTACATTTTCGTTTTTAGCGGGACGAAAAAAACGTCCCGGCCGGAAAATGCTTGAAATTTCCCCATCGCTTATCGGTTCTCTCCTGGAATGCCCCAGGTGCCTTTGACTGTATTTTAACGAGGGATTGAAACGGCTTCGGGGAATCTTTCCAAGTTTGCCCGACGGAATGGACGAAACCTTTAAGAATTATTTTGACGAATACCGCGCCAAAGACGAATTGCCTCCGGAAATCGCCGGCCGGATTGGCGCCAAGCTTTTTGGCGACATGGAAAAACTGGACGTCTGGCGCAACATCAATTTCGGTCGGGGGAGGGATTCAAGGTCGAATTCCCCGAATACGATATTCTGGTGTCGGGCGCCATTGACGAGGTTCTTGTCGCGCCGGACGGCAAATACATCCCGCTTGATTTCAAGACCCGCGGCTACGCCGTCAAAGAAGATACCCGCGAACATTACCGCTAACCAGCTGGACTTTTACGCCCTGCTTTTTGAAAGAAACGGCCTGCCGCCGGCCCAAAACGGCTACCTTTTGTTTTTTTTGGCCCAAAAAATACGGCGGCGGAAAAGCGGATTTCAACACGGAGCTCGTGGAAATGGATATCAGCCCGAACCGGGCCGGGCAAATCCTGAAAAAGGTCCGGGAAATCATTAACGGCTACAATCCTTCGGCGCATTCTGACTGCGAATACTGCCGCCACCGGAAATCAAGCAAAAATTGAAACGCCCGTTGCGCTATTGCGGCGGCCGCGGCGGCGTGATATAATTGAATTAGCGGAATTTTAAAATATAATAATCAAACAAAAAGGAAACTTTTTCCGACCATGGAAAACAGTTTCCCCAAAAAAATGATACAAACACTGATTCTTTTTTCTTTATTAAATTCCGTCTGGATATTGGTTTTTAAACTCATCGGTCCTCTGGTCAGAAAAATGATTCATAAGGAAGCCGTCGAAGAGCAATCGTCAACGATGAAAATATTGATTGACGTCATATTTTTCAGTTTCGCCGCCAACGGTTTCTATTTTTTCTTTTTCAAGATTATTCCGCTCGATATCGTTATGGACAATATAATGCCGGGATTTTGGGTGTTGACCATTTGGTTCGGAGGATTGAGTTTCATTGGTTATCTCAATCTCCAAAGATACATCAGATGGTGGGCGATCGCGATAACGGTTTACTTCGTCGTCATCCTCGCCATTATGCAGTTTGAAGTCGGGAAAAATACGGCAAACGTCCTTGACCAGTTTTTCAACGTTTTCACCGCTTTTATGACGGTTCTGTTTCCGGCGGAACTGGGGAATTTATTCAGGAAAATAAATTGAAAAATACGCTAACCATCAAATTGGAATTTTTATGGTGAATAAAATTCTTCCTTATGTTTTAATGGCCCTTGTTTTCGCGGTTTTCGTTTACTTCTTTTCTTTCAGGGACAAAGGCGCGCCGCCGGTTCTTCCGCCGAATGGCGCCACCGAACTTCAAATTGAAGACATAATCGTCGGTTCCGGCGAAGAAGCGAAAAACGGCGATTTGGCGACGGTTCATTACAGCGGCGTTTTGGCGGACGGAACAAAGTTTGACAGCTCTTACGACCGCGGCGAACCTTTCCAGTTCGTTTTGGGAGCCGGCCAGGTAATCCGTGGCTGGGATATGGGCGTTGCCGGAATGAAAATCAGCGGCAAGCGGAAACTGACGATTCCGTCGGAACTCGGCTATGGCAGCCAGGCCGTGGGCCCAATTCCGGCCAATTCCATCCTGATTTTTGAAGTGGAATTGCTGGCGGTCAGAAAGCCATAAAAAAGCTTGTTTCAATCAGTCGCCTCTAATATTGGAACGAGTATTCTAATTTGTCGTTCTCGCTATTCCTCCTTTTCCCTCTCTCTTTCATCCTCTTCATTATTTGTCATTCCGGCCTCCGGGCCGGAATTCGTATTTTCTGGATTCCGCATAACGTTTCGCGTTTACGAAATGACGGTTTTTAAACGGTCCCCGCGCCTTTTGAACAAAAGGCGCGGGGTTGAAATTTAAACCGAATCGGGGTATGATAAATTGATAAAAGAACGCGTATAAAAATGATTAAAAATCCGCGTTAATCCGTTTGATATCCGCGGAATTCCGTTTATCAAATGAAAGATTATTACAAAATTTTAGGCGTGGAAAGAAGCGCTTCCGAAGAGGAAATCAAGAAAGCGTTCCGCCGCCTGGCGCACCAGCACCATCCCGACCGGGGAGGAGACGAAAAGAAATTCAAGGAAATCAACGAGGCCTACCAGATTTTGTCAAACAAGGAAAAAAGGGAGCGATACGACCGTTTCGGGACGACTTTTGAGGCGCCCGGCGCCGGGTCATGGTGGAGTCAAGGTTCTCCCTTCGGCCGGGGTTTTGATTTCAGCGAATTTTTCCGCCAAAAGGGGAAAGACGGCGACGCGCCTTTCGGCGGCCAGAGTTTTGATTTTGACTTAAACGACATTTTTGACAGCTTTTTCGGAGCGGCAACCCAAACGCAAAGGCGAAAAAAAGGCGCCGACATCAGGGTTGATTTGGAGATTTCCCTGGAAGAGGCGTTTTCGGGGCTTGGCAAAAAAGTGGAACTGAAAAAGTTCGTCAAATGCGCGAGGTGCGCCGGCGGCGGCGCCGAGCCGGGAAGTCCCACAAAGCAATGTCCGGATTGCGCCGGCAAGGGCGAAATCAGGCGGACGAGGCGGAGTTTTTTGGGCGGCATCAGCGAAATCGCGATTTGTCCGTCCTGCCTGGGCGAAGGGATTAAGCCGGAAAAAAATTGCCGGGATTGCCGCGGAGAAGGCCGTCGCAGCGGTTTGGAAGAAATAAAAATTGAAGTTCCGGCCGGCATCCAAAACGGTCAGTTTATTAAAATCGCCGGAAAAGGAGAAATGGCCGAAAAAGGAGGCGTGGCAGGGGATTTATACGTCCATGTCCACGTCAAACCCCACCGGCTTTTCAGGCGCGAAGGCAATGACCTTTATTATGAATTGCCGATTTCGTTCAGTCAGGCGACGCTCGGTGATAAAATTGAGGCGCCGACCATAGACGGCGCCATTGATCTGAAAATCCCGTCCGGCGCGGAGTCGGGCGCCGTTTTCAAGGTCAAAGGCAGGGGAATGAAGGGCGCGGGCGGCGGACGCGGGGATTTTTACGTCCAAATCAAGGTCAAAACGCCGAAATCCCTGACGCGCGAACAAAAGGAATTATTGGAAAAACTGAAAGAGAAAGGGTTGTAATTTCCCTTCGGATTTGATACTATTTATTTCGTGAGGAAATCTGTTCTAATAAAATTTTCATAAGGGACCGGCCGGAAAACAATCTTTACAAGCGGTATAAAAACTGATAGAGATTCCTCGCTTCGCTCGGAATGACAGAAAAATAAAGGCCGTGGGGTCCCCAAAGAAAATTTTATAGAATAGATTTCCTTTTTCTTGTCCGCCCATAGCTCAGTTGGTAGAGCAGCTCCCTTTTAAGGAGAGGGTCCCAGGTTCGAATCCTGGTGGGCGGATACGTTTGAATGTTTACTAATCCTGACGAAAAAAAAATAATTCCGAAATCGTCCAAACACCGGCGGTGGGTTTATCTTTTGGTCGCCATAATGCTTTCGGCGCTGTTTTTCGGTTTTTTGGGATACCCGGCGGCCTGGGACAAATCCGCCGATTTTATCAACGAAAAATTAAGTTTGGAAAATTACGGCTTAAAAATCCCCCATATCTGGAAAATTCCTTTCCGCCTCGGTCTGGATTTGCAGGGAGGCACCCATTTGGTTTACCGGGCCGATTTGTCGGGACAAGAAGATGATCCCGATTCCTCAATGGCCGGCCTTCGGGACGTTATTGAACGCCGGACCAACCTTTTCGGCGTGGCCGAGCCCCTGGTAAGCGTCAACAAGACCGGAAACGACTGGCGCCTGATAGTGGAACTCGCCGGCATCAAAGATATTGGACAAGCCATTAAAATGATAGGGGAGACGCCGTTTTTGGAATTCAGGGAAGAAAAGAGCGTTTCGGAGCGCGACGAAATCCTGGCGATGACCCTAGAAGAAGAAACCGCGAATCAAATCAAAGACGCCATCTGTCTGAACGCGCACGCGTTGACCGCTTACCTCCAGTCCTATCCTTACGTCGGCGACCCTTGCTATATTCCGACGCCGCTTAACGGCAAATACCTGAAACGTTCCGCCTTGGATTTTGACCCGACCACCTACAAGCCCGTGGTAAATCTGGAATTCAACGACGAAGGGACGAAATTGTTCGCCGATATCACCGAACGGAACGTCGGCAGATTCGTGGCGATTTACCTTGACGGCGCTCCGATTGAAATTCCGCGGGTCAACGAAAAGATTCCCAGCGGCCGGGCTCAGATTTCCGGCGCTTTCTCCGCCGAAGACGCAAAAATTCTGGTTGAACGGCTCAACGCCGGCGCCCTGCCGGTTCCCATAAATTTGATTTCCCAGCGCAGCGTCGGCGCGAGCTTGGGCGCCGATTCCCTGCAAAAAAGCATCAGGGCCGGAATTTTGGGTTTCCTGCTGGTCGCGGCATTTATGGTTGTTTTTTACCGCCTGCCCGGAGTTTTCGCCGTTTCCGCGCTTTTAATCTACATCTCGGTCGTCTTGATGATATTCAAAACCATTCCGGTGACTTTGACCTTGGCGGGCATTGCCGGATTCATCCTTTCCATAGGTATGGCGGTTGACGCCAATATTTTGATTTTTGAACGAATGAGAGAAGAGTTGCGCTCCGGCCGCCGCCTGGCATCGGCCGTTGAAGAGGGGTTTTCTCGCGCCTGGCCGTCAATCCGCGATTCCAATATTTCCACCATCATTACCTGCGTCGTCCTTTACACTTTTGCCGCTTCCATCATCAAGGGATTCGCCCTGACTCTGCTTATCGGCGTAATCGTCAGTATGTTTTCGGCCATTTTTGTCACCCGGACGCTTTTGAAGGTTTTTCTCGGTCCCGGGCTGGAAAATAAAAATTGGCTTTTCGGCTTGTGCAAACTCCGCGGCGAAGCCGACAAATCATGATTAACATCATAGGAAACAGGAAAATTTTTTACGCCATTTCCGGGATTTTCGCCGCCGCGGCTATTTTCGGCCTGGTATTTTTTGGCCTGTCTCTCGGAATAGATTTTAAGGGCGGGTCGGTTATGGAAGCGGAATTCGGCGAGCGGCTGCCCGCGAACGAAGAAATCAGAACCGTTTTGTCAAGCCTTGATTTGGGCGATTTTTCCGTCCGAACAATCGGCGAAAAAGCGGTAATGTTTAAATTCAGAGACATCTCCGAAGAAACTCACCAGGTAATTTTGGAATCGCTCAGAACTGCATTTCCGGATATTGAAGAAAAACAATTTGAATCAATTGGTCCGACCATCGGCCGCGAGCTTCGCAACAAAGCCGTCACCTCTTCCGTTGTCGTGCTTCTCGCCATTTCTCTCTATATTGCCTGGGCGTTCCGGAAAGTTTCCCGGCCGGTTTCTTCATGGCGTTACGGCGTGGTCACGCTTGTCGCTTTATTTCACGACATTTTGATACCGACCGGCGTTTTCGCCTACCTGGGCCATTTCCGGGGCGTGGAAATAGATTCCAATTTCATCGTCGCGATTCTGGTGATTCTGGGATTTTCGGTCCACGACACCATCGTGGTTTTTGACCGCACCCGGGAAAATTTAAAACGTTACAACTGGGTGGACTTCGCGGAACTGGTCAACCAGAGCGTCAACGAAGTGTTGGGCCGTTCAATAAAAACTTCGTTTTCTCTTCTTTTGGTGCTGGCGGCTTTATTCGTTTGGGGCGGCGCCACGTTGAAATTTTTCGTTCTGGCGCTGATGATAGGTATTTTCTTCGGCACCTACTCCTCTATTTTCATCGCCAGCGCTTTAATCGTTGACTGGGAAAAAAGGTTGAGGAGATAAGGAAACTTCTTTTTTAAATTTTCTCCGGGGACCCCCCCGCGACCTTTATTTTTTTGTCATTCCGAGCGTAGCGAGGAATCTCTATAAATTTTAATGCCGTGTTTTAAATTTATTGTTCGGTCGGCCCCAAATGAAAATTTTATAAAAGAAGTTTCCTTATTGAAGATTGAAAAATGAAAAAAACCGCTCCCGTTTTCGGGGGCAGTTTTTTATTTCATCTAGAAATTAATATCTCGGCGTCCAGCCGAGAATAATTTCCAGGCGGTTTTTGGTTTCCATCGCCGCTTCTACGACCCGCTCGTCTTTTTCAATTATAAGCAGATCGTAAATGGCGTTGAGGGCGGCCGGATTGCCGCATTCGTCCAGCCACCCCAACACCGCGAAGCGGCATCCAGGATTTTCGGACCTAAGCAGCTCAATGAGTTTCTGAAAAGCCCGCTCGTCGCCTTCTTTCGCCAACGCGCCGATTTCATTGGCCACCAGGCAAAGAGGCAAAGAACATCCTTTGGGGTCGTGAAGAATACTCAATAATTCTTCACGAGTCAGATTGGTTTTTCTCATTTTTCCTCCTTTTTCTTTTAAATTTTGTCCAATCGTTTCATTATTCGTCGAATACGCGGCGAAATGCCGGTGGTTTTTTCTTCCGGCAGTTTTCCTTTAAAGTAATCGGAATTTTCATCCGATTTTGGCGGCGGATATGGCGATTCACCGCAATTCGGACAAACATCGCTTCCGGCAGTCCAAATGGAACAGCCGCATCGCCAGCACCTGAACATATCGGCCTCCCTTGTTTTTTGTCAAAGTGCGTTCCATTGACATAATTGTATATTAATATTATAATAGTGTCAAGTATTTGACATAATCCAAAATATATAGTATTTTTATATCGTGACATTTTTTAAAATTAATAATAAAACGCACTATCAAAGAAGAATATGACCCAAGGCAACGTTTCAAAAATCGTCAAAGAAACACTCTCGTTTTTGAACGAAAGAACCAGAAACGTGATTGAAAAAAGGTACGGCCTCCGGACAGGCGAACCGCAAACTCTGGAATCAATCGGCAACGAATACAAAATCACCCGCGAACGGGTCAGACAGATAGAGGCCAATGGCCTAAAAACATTGGCCGGAGCGAAAGAGCGTCTGAAATCGCTGGCGGATTTTTTGGCGGAAACCAAAAATTACCTGGCGTCCTTCGGAGGCGTCAGGAAGGAAACGGCTTTGTTCGCCGATTTTGCCAGGGTTGCCGGCGCCGCCAAAAGAAAAATCGCCGATTGCGAAATAAATTTCCTGATGGCTTTGGACGACGACTTGGATTTCGCGGCCGAAACGGACGAATTTCACGCGGCCTGGTCTTCGGATAAAGAAATTTATACCCGGATAAAGCAAGGGCTGAACGACCTCGTGAAAAATCTGGGAACGAGAAACGAATCGTTGGCGTTCGGCCGGCTCGTTGAAGAGTCGCGCGATTGTTTCGGGGCATTGGCCAGGAATCGCGGAGACGAAATCCTGACGGGATGGCTAGAATTATCAAAACTTATCGCCTCCAATCCTTACGGGGAATACGGCCTAGCTTCCTGGCCGGAAATTCTGCCGCAAGGCGTGAGAGACAAGGCGTATCTCGTCATAAAAAAAGAAAAAACGCCCCTGCATTTCGTCCAAATCAGCCGTTTGATAGAAAAAACTTTCAGGGCGGGCCGTCCCGTCAACCACCAGACGGTCCATAACGAACTGATAAAAGACCCGCGTTTCGTCCTGGTCGGGCGCGGCACCTACGCCTTGGCGGACTGGGGGTTCGAACCCGGCACCGTGAAGGAAATAATCGCCTCCATCCTCAAAAAATACAAAAAACCCATGGCCAAAAACGAAATTCTGGAGGCCGTTTCAAAACAGCGCCAAGTCAAGGAATTAACCGTGATTTTCAATCTCCAAAACAGAAAGTTTTTCAAGCGGTTCGCGGACGGACGTTACGCCCTGAACGAAGAATTAATCATTGAAGAGACATAATCCGATTTCGATATTTAGCGAAATCGGCAAATCCGAAATCCTAAATCCGAAATCCGAAACGATATTTAAATTCAAAATTCAAAAAGTTTAAAATTTGAACATTTGAATTTTGGATTTGTTTAGAATTTCGATATTCGAATTTAGAATTTTGCCGTTGTGCCTTTGGAAATCGGTTTTTTAAAAGAAATCGGACAAATATTCCTGAATTTATGGTGGCTTTACCTGCCTCCGGTTTTGTTTTTCGTTTTTCTTGATTTGTGGGTCGTTTATCTGAAACTGAAAACCATCTCGGCGCTCAAGTGGCAGCTTCTGGAAATAAAAATTCCCAGGGACATCCAAAAGACCCCGAAGGCGATGGAGCAGATTTTTTCGGGATTGCACGGCATCCACGTCTGGGCGTTCACTTTCGCGGACAAATATTTTAAAGGCAAAATTCAAGAATGGTTCTCTTTTGAAATCGTCGGGATAAACGGCGATATTTATTTTTTCGTTTACACGCCGGTCCAGTTCAGGAACCTTGTTGAAGCCCAGATTTATTCCCAATATCCGTCGGCGGAAATCAACGAAGTTGAGGATTACACGGCGCTGGTCCCGCCGGATATTCCCGGGCGCGATTACGATTTGTGGGGCACGGAACTGGTTTTAATCAAGCCCGACCCGTATCCCATCAGAACTTATCAGTATTGGGAGGCGATACCCGAAGAACAACGACTTGATCCTTTGGCGTCGCTGACGGAGGTTCTGTCCAAATTGAAACAAGGCGAACAAATCTGGATCCAATTTTTGATAAAACCCACCGGCCTCAAATGGGTTGAAGAAGGAAGAGCGCTGGTGGATAAATTGATAGGCAAAAAACCTAAGAAGAAAGAATCGTTCTGGGGGAAATTTTCCATCGTGCCGGAATTTTTGAAAAACCTGCTCCGGGCGCCGTTTGCCGAACCGGTTTGGGGCGAGTCCAAGAAAGAAGGCGAAAAAGAAGCGCCGCCATCGCTTATAACTTTTTTATCTCCCGGCGAAAAAGAAGTGGTGGAAGCCATTGAAAACGACATAGCCAAACTTGGCTTTGACGTGGCGATACGATTCGCGTATCTCGGCCGAAGGGATATTTTTTCGCGCGTCAACGTGGCGGCCGTAATGGGATGCTTCAAGCAGTTCAACGCCCAGAACCTCAACGGCTTTATGCCGAATATCGGCGTGTCAACTTCCGTCCGTTACCCGTTTTTTAAAAAACAGCGGGAGTATTTGAGAAAAAGAAGATTGTTCGCGCGGTATAAATTGCGACTGCCGGCTTCCAAATATTTCGTTTTGAACATTGAGGAACTGGCCACGGTTTACCATTTTCCGTCTTTCGCGGTGGAAGCGCCGACTCTACGCCGAATTGAAGCCAAGAAAGGCGGCCCGCCGGCGGATCTTCCGGTAGAGTAACTAACAATTTACAACTTACGACTTACGACAAGAGGTTAGAGATTATTTAAAAGAACGGCTTGCGACTTTTGTTGTTTGTTGTTAGTTAATAAATTATGAGCGACACAACTCTTTTCGCGGAAACAAACTTCAGGAACGAGCGCAAAAGGTTCGGCATCAAAGTCAACGACCGTCGGAAACACGTTTACATCGTCGGGAAAACCGGCATGGGCAAAACGACCCTGCTGGAGAACATGGCCATCCAGGACATCCGGGCCGGCCGAGGCATAGGCATCGTTGACCCGCACGGCGAATTCGCCGAGAAGATGCTGGATTTCGTTCCGCCCGAACGCCTGGACGACGTGGTTTACATCAATCCGGCCGATTTGGACTGGCCGGTGGCGTTCAACGTGATGGAAAAAATCGGTTCCGAACAGCGCCATCTCGTCGCTTCGGGATTGATGAGCGTTTTCAAAAAAATCTGGATTGACCTTTGGAGCGCCCGGATGGAATACATTCTGAACAACACCATCCTCGCCCTTTTGGAATATCCCGATTCCACGCTGCTCGGCGTCAACCGGATGCTGGCCGACAAAGATTTCCGCAAAGAGGTGATTTCGCGCGTTACCGACCCGGTGGTCCAATCGTTCTGGACAATGGAATTCGCCCGCTACCACGACAAATTCCAATCCGAAGCCATCGCGCCCATTCAAAACAAAGCCGGCCAGTTCACCGCCAATCCGGTCATCAGAAACATCATCGGCCAGCCGAAATCCACCGTTGAAATACGGAAAATAATGGACGAGGGGAAAATTCTGATTATGAATCTTTCCAAAGGGAAAATCGGCGAAGACAACAGCCGGCTGCTCGGCGCCCTGATGATTACCCGCTTGCAACTCGCGGCGATGTCGCGGGTTGACATTCCCGAGGACGAACGACGCGACTTCTTCCTTTACGTTGACGAATTCCAGAATTTCGCCACCGATTCCTTCAAATATATCCTGTCGGAAGCGCGGAAGTACCGCCTTTCTTTGACTTTGGCCCATCAGTATATCACCCAAATGGAAGAAACCGTGCGCGACGCCATTTTCGGAAACGTCGGCACCCTGATTCTTTTTCGGGTCGGGGCGGCAGACGCTGAATTCCTGGAAAAAGAATTCGCGCCGGAATTCACGGCCGACGACCTGGTTAATCTGGGATTGGGCGACATTTATCTGAAACTGATGATAAACGGGGTGGCGTCGCATCCTTTTTCCGCCCACGGATTGGGGCCGGTTCAAATGCCGGAAAAATCCCGCAAAGAAGAAATTATCGCGAAATCGCGGCAAAAATACGCCCTCCCGCGCCTGCAAGTGGAAGAAACGATTAAAAAATGGGCCGAACCGACGGTTTCTTCCGCCGCGGCTTCTTTTGGGGCCGCCCCTTCAACGGACGCCGGCGGCGCGCCCGCGTCGCCGAAGCCGGGTTTTGAATCGGAATGCTGGGAATGCGGGAAAAAAACCACGACGCCCTTCCAGCCCGACGGCAAGCGGCCGGTCTATTGTCCGGTTTGCCTGGAAAAATTCCGGAAAGGCGAAATTTTGCCGCATACGGTTCACGAAAGCAAAATTTCGTCCCGAACGGAACCGAGGGGCCGTCCGCCTTACAGCGTTTCTCCCGGCCGCCGGCCTTCGCCGCCGCCCGGGCCGCGAATGGCCCGCGGAACGACTTCCGAACCGGTCGGGCGCGAAGTACCGAAACCAATTTCGCTTTCCGAAGCACTGGAATCGGAACGACTGGCAAAAACCGCAACGGACGGTTCTGGGCCGGAAAATAAAAAAAAGAAAGAGATCAACCTCGGCGATTTGAGGAAGACGCTGGAAGAATCGCTCAAAAACGTTTCCGCCGGCAGAGAATCGGGCAAAGAGCCGGAGAACGGAAGCGCGGAAAATAAAAAAACCATCAAGCCAGGGGAAGTGGTAAAATTTTAAAACCATTGATAAAAACCCTTGACAGAGTCCGTTATCGGTGCTAAACTGATAATGTGAGTGCCGTACCGAAAGGTACCCAAAGCTATTTGTCGTAGAAAGCCCGCCTTTGGCGGGTTTTCTATTTTATCCCGCGAATCACGAATAGCGCGGAATAGATTTGATTTTTAAATTATACGCAATTATAATATCATTGTCCTTTAAAAATAAAATAACCTCTTGAAGAAGGAGGAGTAATGAAAAATCTGAAAATCGGATTTTTACTGCATTTTTATCAGCCTTGGTGGCAATTCCCGGAAACATTGCGAAAAATCGCCGACCAATGCTACCGTCCCGTGACCGAGCTGCTGGAAAAGACGCCGGGCTTCTGCTTTTCGGCCAATATCAACTATTCGCTGCTGGAACTTTTGGATTTAAATTCCGTTAAATTGTCAATCGATTTCACTTTCAATAATTTCCGGAAAATTATTTACGATTTCAAGAAAGCGGCCGAAACGGGCAAAATAGAGCTTTTGGGAAGCGCGGCGTATCATCCGATTATGCCTTTGATTCCCAAGGACTCGCGGATTTTACAGATGCTGGCCGACAGTGAGTTCAAAAAAACGCTCTGGGGCATTGAACGGAATTGCGGCGGCATATTCCTGCCGGAAATGGCCTGGTCGCAAAACATCCTGGCGAATCTTAAAGAATGCGGCTATCTCTGGACTGTTCTGGATGACGTTTCGTTTAAGCCCCAGTATGATTATGTCCCTTTTGACCATATTCCGGACATTCAAGGCGGTTTCAAAGTATTTTTGCGCTCTAATTACTGGAGCAATCAAATCGCCTCGGGCATTTTGGATTTCAAAACATTTCGGGAAAAATTTAATTACGAATTTCCGCGATGGACCGAAAACCGGCCGGCCTACC
The DNA here is from genome assembly GCA_964537645.1 of uncultured Candidatus Saccharibacteria bacterium. GTDB lineage: Bacteria > Patescibacteriota > Minisyncoccia > CAZICC01 > CAZICC01 > CAZICC01. The sequence goes on from CAZICC010000002.1 coordinate 27,693, forward strand.
TTGTTATCGCTCTGGACGCGGAAACATTCGGCCACCACCATCCGCGACTGATAAAAGATTTCTTGCGGCCGATGCTGGAAGAATGGGGGAGCGGCGGTTCCGGAATTTTGACGCCGATTGAAAAAATCGGAGAGATTTTTCCGGCGAAAACCCTGGCAAAAATCAACGACGGTTCCTGGTCAACCTCGGCGGACGACTGCTGGCGCGACGACCCTTTTCCGCTTTGGAAATCAAAATATAATCCGCATCATCAAAATCTTTGGCGACTTGTCAATCTGGCGTTGCTGAATTTCGGGGAACCCGAAACAAATCTGGATTGCCTGAAAGTCGTCTCTTCCTGCCATTGGTGGTGGATTTCCGGCCAACCGTGGTGGAAGCCGGAATTCATGAAATTCGGCGCCCGGAAAGCGATGGAAATCGTC
>CAZICC010000003.1:0-4610 GCA_964537645.1 uncultured Candidatus Saccharibacteria bacterium
AGAGGAGATTGGGGCGATAAACAAAGAGGCGCGGAAAATGAAATCTGGCGCGCCATTAAAATAAAAACCTGCCGCCAGGGCGGCAGGTTTTTTTATGAGCGGGTAAGGGGAATCGAACCCCTCTCATCAGCTTGGAAAGCTGAGGTAATGCCAATATACGATACCCGCACTTAATAAATTTCTAATTTCCAATTTCTAATTTCCAAACAATAGTGGAAATATCATTATTATCCTAACAAAAAACGGCTTGCGAAGCAAGCCGTTTTAACTTTTACAACTTTATAACTTTTACGAACTTTTATCGGCTATGTGCCGGGCCGCCAGAATCCCCTGAATGGAGGCCTGCATAATGCCCCGCGTGTAACCGCTGCCGTCGCCGATAAAATACAACCCCGATTTGCGAGTTTCGAAACCCTCCAAAACTTCCACTCTTTCGGCGTATTGCTTCACTTCGGCGCCGTACATAAGCAGAATATCGGGATTGATCGGCGAAACCTTCATCAACGCTTCCATCATGGAAAGCAGCGGCACCATGAAGTCGTAAGGCATAAACGACCCGATAGAACCGGGTTCCGCTTCCTTTAAAGTCGGGGTTACGCCGCTTTTCCTGATGCGCTCGGGCGTGGAACGGTGGCCGTCCAAAAAATCCCGCAAGGATTGAACGATGACGGTTTTTCCCAGTTCATTCGCCAGACTGGCGATGGCGTTGCCGTATTTCACTGGATCGTTGAACGGATAAGTGAAGTTGCGATGGACCAGAATGGCGAAATTGGTGTTCGGCGACTTTTTCCCGGACCTCAACGAATAACTTTCGCCGTTGACCGTCAGGACGCCGTAGGACGACTCCAGCTTCACGAAGCCGTTGGGACAAACGCAAAAAGTCCTTACCTCGCCTTTACCGGTCCGCAAAACCAGTTTCGGGTCCTGGACCACGTTCGTGAACTTTTCAAAGGCCTCAGCCAGGGTTTCCAGCCGCAGACCGATGTCAACGCCGTTATCCTCCACGGTCAGACCGAATTTCCGGGCGATTTCTCCCGCTTGCCTGTTGCCGCCGCGACCCAAAGCCAGAATCGCGATATTGCTTTCAAATTCCTCGTTGTTTTTCGTGAGAAACGCGAATTTTTCGCCCTCGGATTCAATGTTCGCGAATTCGGTGTCGCAAAAAATATCCACTCCCGCGGCCAAAAGATGCTTTCTGATGTTTCCCGAAATAACGAAAGCGTTATCCGTTCCCCAGTGCCTCGTCGGGTAAAAAATAAAATCCTTGAATCCGGCGGCTAACGCCTCTATTTTCAGTTTTTTGGCTTCGTCCGGATCTGGCTTTTTCAAATGGCCTTCCCTGCCGCCGAAATCAACATATCGCTTGTCGATGTAACGAATCAGCGCTTCGAATTCCTCTTCGCCGACAATGTCTATCAAATGACCGCCGACTTTATGGGTCAGGTTCAGCTTGCCGTCGGAAAAAGTCCCGGCCCCTCCCCAGCCGCAGGCGATTAAATCCTTGTTGTTGCGGTCCGCGGGAGTCCTTAAAGGCCCTTTTTCCAGAATGGCTATTTTCAAATCGGGCTTCAATTTGACCAGTTCCAGGGCGGCGGACATGCCCGCCGGGCCGGAGCCGACAATGACAACATCGTAAATTTTTCTCACTTGTCATCACCTCTCTAAAATATTTTAAAGAACTTTATTCTTGCTCTTCCCACGGAAAACGAACCCATTTATCTTCCTTCAGGCGCAAATATATGTCCGGAACGAAAAGGCGTTCGCATTGACGGTGAAAAAACAAAGTTGCGACGAAATTCCCGCGATAAGGGAAAAGGGTTTTCCCGGTGTCGGCGATGTCGTCAACTATCAGGGTCGTGATTCCGATTTGTCCGGCATCCAAAATAAGCGGAATGTTAAGGCGGTGCGAAAGACAAACCGCCAAAACCAATCCTCCCCGCGGCAAACCGTAAACGTTTTTGAATTCCAGCCCCCTGTCTTTTATCAAACGGACGATAATCTCAACGTCTTTTTCAAATTCCTGCCAGCCGTAATATTCCGTATCCATCCGATTCCTCCTTGATTGCCATGATTTTACCCGTTCAATATACTCGATTCCCGACAAAAAAGCAAATTCAAAAACGCCTCAACCGGTTGAGACGTTTTTGTATTTTGGTCGGGGCGCCGAGATTTGAACTCGGACTAAATCCTCCCAAAGGACTCGTGCTGCCATTACACTACGCCCCGTTATCAAATTAAGGCGAAATTTAGTGTGGGATAAGCATGCGCGTTAAGCCGCTACGCTACGGCCCGAAAGAAATAAATTTACTTAATCCTCGTATATTTGCGCCTTTTTTCTTTTGAAATTTGTTTTAAAAGCCTATCGGCGAGAATCATTTTTCTTTTCAGGCGCGGAAGATTTTGTCTGTAATAAATCCAGCGCCACAATTTCAAAGATTCTTTCTTCGCAAATTTTATATCCCACATTGAAACGCGATTCGGACTCAAAGGAATTTTACGCAGGAGCGCGCCTTTAATTTTGGCAATGGTTCGGATTTTATTATGAAGCCAAACCATATGAGATTTACTGGCTGAAGTGAACTTTGTAAAAACTCTCTGATTCGTATAAATGCGGCCTTTATAAATGTTATATCTATCCTGATAAGTAAAGATGCTTCCGTCGCCATCGAGATGACCGCGAAGAAAATCCCGAAAAAATTTATCGGAGATTTTTACAGCCCCGATAGTGTATGTTTTTGCCGGTTTAACACCTGTTGCCACAAGCCAATTGTAAAATCGCGCATTACCGAATTGAACTCTATAACTCGGTTTTTTGGCGAATCCATTATTACGCGACCGGGCAATTTTATTTTTTAAGACCAATGCATAAACGGAACGTTTTAAGAAGTCCGATATCTGATGAACGCATAGTTATATGCCTGCCGTCTTTTGAAAGATTGCCGTCGGTTACAATAAGCCCGACCGCGTAAGCTAATTTGGAAGTCCATTTAAATTCCTTAAATGGCAGTTTTGGTTTGGGCATAAATAATGCCGAAGGAGGGACTCGAACCCTCAAGGGCGAAAGCCCACATCATTTTGAGTGATGCGTGTTTGCCAAATTTCACCACTTCGGCTTGATATACTCTAAATATTTTACCCCGTTAAAAGCCCCGTCGAAATTCTCTGTTTATTCTGGCACAAAAACTCTATTGTGTCAAAGAATTTTTGAAATAAATAATCGGGACTTTTAGCGGATTTTAATTTTTCAAAAATCATTGTCAATCGCGAAAATTCGGGGTATCATAAGATGTAAGAATGTGAAAATGGCGAAAATCATCGCGATTGCAAACCAAAAAGGCGGCACGGCCAAGACCACCACGGCGGTCAATCTCGCCGCGTACCTCGCCGCTTTCGGGAAAAACGTGCTTCTAGTTGACCTGGACCCCCAGGCGAACACCACTTCCAGCATCGGGATTTCGGCCGGCTCGGAGCCCCAAATATATCACGCTTTAATCGGCCATGAGCCGCTCAAAAAAATCATCCGCCCGACGGCCATTTTCGGTTTTGACGTCGCGCCCGCCGGCCTTGCGCTTGCCGGCGCGCTCGTGGAACTTGCCGGGCTGGACAAACGGGAATTCCGGCTTTATAATCAGCTAAAATCAATCCGCGCCGGCTACGATTACATTTTGATAGACACGCCGCCGTCTCTCGGACTTTTGACCCTGAACGGCCTCGCCGCGGCGCAGGATTTAATCGTTCCGGTCCAATGCGAATACCTGGCCCTGGAAGGCATTGCCCAGCTTCTGGAAACGGTTGAATTAATCAACAAAAATTTAAAAAGGAATGTCAAAATTCTGGGCGCGCTTCTGGTGATGTACGACAGGAGGAGCCGCCTCAACCGGGCCGTCGGTAAAGAAATGAGAAGGAATTTCCCCGGCTATGTTTTTAAAACCGTCATTCCCCGGAACATTTCCCTGGCCGAAGCCCCTTCTTTCGGGAAGACCATCCTGCAATTTGACCCCTACAGCCACGGCGCCAAGGCCTACCGCCAACTGGCCCAGGAAATAATAAATTTAGAAAATCCATGTCAAACGAATCTCTCGGCAGGGGACTTGAATCGCTTATCCCCCCGAAAAATTTTCCAGAGCGAGAGTCCGAACCGGCTGATTTAACTTTCGCCGACGAAACGAACGCGGAATCGGTTTTTGAATCGGCCATTCCCGCTTCACTCAACGAACTTCGCGGAATAAATGATTTCAAGCCCCGGACCAGGTATTCCGAACCCCAAAAGGAAGAAGCGGTTTTTTACATTGAAACCGAAAAAATCCACCCCAATCCCCAGCAGCCCCGGCGCGAATTTGACGAAACGCGTTTGATGGAACTCGCCGATTCCATCCGGGAGCACGGAGTGCTCCAACCGTTGGTGGCCATCAAAATAGAAACCGAAGTGCCCACCGGCGCCAAAGTGGAATACCAGTTGATTGCCGGGGAGCGCCGGCTAATCGCCGCCAAAATGGCCGGGATTACGCAAGTGCCGGTGATTATCCGCAAAACGCCCGGCGAGGCGGAAAAACTGGAACTGGCCCTGATTGAAAACATCCAGCGCGAGGACCTGAACGTTATTGAGCGGG
>CAZICC010000003.1:4620-17145 GCA_964537645.1 uncultured Candidatus Saccharibacteria bacterium
TTTTGAAAAACTGATAAACGAATTCAATTTCCTGCAAAAAGACATTGCCCGGAGAGTCGGCAAAAGCCGCGAATCCGTTTCCAACGCCCTCCGGCTTCTGAACCTGCCTCTGGAAATCCAAAAGGGCCTGGAAGAACAGCTCATCAACGAAGGCCACGCCCGGGCCATCCTGACCGTCGGCAACTCGGAAAAACAGCGGGCGCTGTACTATGCCATAACCCAAAACGGCCTGTCGGTTCGCGAAGCGCAGGAGCTGGCCGAAAATTTCGGCCGGCGCAGACATTACGCGGCGCGCGAAAACGCCGACCCGGAAATCAAGGCCCTGGAAACGCGCCTGGAAGAAACCCTCGGCACCAAAGTCAACGTAAAAAAAATCGGCGACCGGGGAAAAATCCAAATCGCCTTTTACTCGCGGGAAGAACTCTCCGAAATCGCCGGCCGGCTCCTGGCTTCAGCCCAGGCGCCGGAAAACTATCCCGATTCGCCCGCCGGCTCCGGCGGGACAAGTCCGCCGGCCGAAAATTATTTTCCCGAAAACCCGGACGGCGGCGGCCAAACGGAATATTTTGAAACGGTTTAACGGCCGGGGTTAAACCGAATGGACTCTGTAATGCAGTTTTTCCACCCCTTTCACTTTTTTCAATTTCGGGATAATTTTTTCAATTGAATTTTGATTTCTCGTTTCGCAAACCGCCACGATATGGGGCGAATTTTTGTTATAAACGTCGGTATTCAGGCGGATAATGTTGAATTGGGCCCGGGAAAAAATTGAAGAAATGTCCTTGATGAGGCCGACGCGGTCCCTGATGGAAAATTCAAACACGACCTCCGCGGTTTTGGAAAGCGGCGCCTGGCTGATTCTTTTTTCCCTGATGGCTCCCCTGATGCGGTCGTAGGCGTAGCTGGTTTTGACGAAACCCAGCCAGCCCTCCGAAGGTTTTTTGTTTTTCTGGACCAGAATTTCCACCATGTCGCCGTTCTGGAGCGGCTGGTCCAGGGAAATAATTTTGCCGTTCGCCCGCGCGCCGGCGCACTGCCCTCCGATATCCGAATGGATTTGGTAAGCGAAATCAACCGCCGTCGCGCCTTCGGGAAGATTGATGACATCGCCTTTGGGGGTGAAAACGAAAATCCGGTTCTTGAAAAAGTCAATTTTCAAGCTGTCCAAAAATTCCTGGGTGCCGGGGGTCTTGCGCTGCCATTCCTGAAGCTGGCGCACCCAGCCCAATTCCTTGGTGAGGGCCGACCACTCGGCGGCCTGGGAGCCGCGAATTCTTTTCGCGTCGGCGTAAACCCAATGGGCGGCGATGCCGTATTCGGCCCGTTCGTGGATTTCCGGCGTCCGTATCTGGATTTCGGTCAGCCGGCCGTCCAAACAAAAAACCGTGGTATGCAAGCTTTGGTAACCGTTGGCTTTCGGCAAAGCGATGTAATCCTTGATTTTCCCGGGCAGGGGCTTCCAATGCTTGTGAATCGCGCCGAGCGCCGCGTAGCATTTGTCTATCGTCGGCACGATTATGCGCAGGGCGACCAAATCGTAAATTTTTTCCAAATCCATGTCGTATTTCAGAAGCTTTTTCCAAAGGGAATAATAATGCTTGGCCCGGGAATGAATTTCTACCGGTTCGATATTCTCTTCTTGCAAGATTTGCTCGACCACCGGTCGGACTCTCTTCAGATAATTTTCCCGTTCCTTGTATTTTTCTTTCACGTTTTTCGTCAACCATTGGTATTCCTTGGGATAAATGTAAGGGAAAGACAAATCCTCCAGGTCGCCCCGCAGTTTGAAAATGCCTAGCCGGTCGGCCAAAGGCGCGTAAATTTCCATCGTTTCCAGGGCGATCCTCTTTTGTTTCCGTTCGGGCACGCTTCCCAGTGTCTGAAGATTATGGAGCCGGTCAGCCAGTTTTATCAAAACCACCCGGATGTCTTTGGCCATGGCCAAAAACATTTTGCGGAGATTTTCCACTTGGCGCTCCACTCCCCGATACTTGAATTTTCCCAGTTTGGTGACGCCTTCAACCATAAAAGTGATTTCCGGCCCGAATTCCCGCTCTATCCGGCTGGCGGTAACGGGCGTGTCGTCAACCACGTCGTGAAGCAGGGCCGCGGCGATGGTCGGCGCGTCAAGATTCATCATCGCGAGAATTCTCGCGGTCTCCAAAGGATGAACTATATAGGGTTCGCCCGAAAAACGAATTTGGCCCGCGTGGGCTTTATCGGCGAAATCAAAAACCCGCCGAATGAGTTCCCGCTCTTCTTGGGAGATCCTGGAATTGAGTTGCTTTAGAACGTCTTCAACGGTCGTCATAAAAAAAATCCAAAACTCAAAATCCAAAACAAACTTGAAATTAAATTCCAAAATCCAAAATATCAAAAAGTTTTGAATTTAGAATTTAAAATTTCAGATTTATTTTGAACTTTGGATTTCGGATTTTCAAATTCACGCTTCTTCCGTCGCGTTAGAAATCCCGGAGAGAGGTTCGTTTTCCGTTTTTCCGGAAAAATGTTCAGTCGCATCATTAACGTCGGGGGCGTCATTGTCGAAATTACCAAAGGAATCCGCCAATCCCAAAGACATCCGATGTTCCCGAGAATCAATGGACTTGATTTTGAATTGGTAACTCCCGCCCCGCGCGAGCTTTTCTCTCATTTTGGCTTCGGAGCCGAATTCCGAAATATGACAAAGGCCTTGGATATCCGGGTCCAGCCGAACGAAAACTCCGAAAGGATTGAACTTTGTCACCTCTCCTTTGACCGCATCCCCCTTTTTGTACTTTTCCTCCACGTCTATCCAAGGGTCCCTTTTCAGGCTTCTGAGCGAAAGGGAAACCTTGTCGTCTTCAATATTGATGATTTTCGCCTTGACGCGCTCTCCGACTTTCACGAAATTGGCCGGATGGTCAATCAATTTGAAATCAAGCTCGGATATATGGATGAGCCCCTCCAACAGCGGTTCGTTTTCAAACTTGACGAAAGCGCCGAAATCCACCACGCCGGAAATTTCCCCGGAAATCACGTCGCCGACTTTGTACTTTGAGAGCGCCGTTTTGAATTCGGGGCTTGCCACTTCCCGCTCGGAAACAATCAATTTGGAGCCGCGCGGGTCAAGATCAATGATTTTCACCGCCATTTCCCGGCCGACGAATTTCTGCAATTCTTCGAATATTTTCTGCTTGTCTCCTTTTTCCACCCGGGGATAATGCTTTGGCGTGAGTTGGCTCACCGGCAAAAATCCTTCAACGCCGTCAATAACCGCCATGAGCCCCCCCCGGTTCGCTTCGGTAATCTTTGCCGCGAGCCCCTCGCCCGCAGCCGAGCGCCTTCGCTGTGTCGAGCTGCTTGGCGAGCACCTCGCCCGCCTCCATTTTTTTTCTGAGAATCTGCCAAGCCTGCTCTTTTCCGGCCTCCTTCAAAGAAAGCTCGCAAAATCCCTCGTCGTTTTCCAAGTCAATTATTTTGGCGAAAACCGTCTCGCCAACGTCAAGCTTTTTGATTATGTCCCGGCTAATGATGAATTCCCGGCCGTAAATGACGCCGGCGCCCCAAAAACCCAAATCCAAATAAAGGGAATTGGAATCCTTTTCCATTACGCGGCCTTCAATCAAGTCGCCGATTTTGGGAAAATTCATCAACGACTGGCTGGCTTTCAAAATATTGTCCATCGCCGTCGTCTTGGATTTTGTTTCCACGGCATTCGATTCGTTTTCGTCCAAAGTTAAATTTGGCATATTACCCAATATAATCCGCGGATTGATTTATGTCAAGAGATATGATAAAATGGACTAACGACAGACAACAATCTTCATAACCAACAACAACGACCAACAATTAACAACTAACGACTGTCGTAAGTTGCGGGTCGTAAGTCGTAAGTCAAATTATGGTTATAACCTGGTACGGACAATCTTGTTTTAAGATACAAGCCGGGGAAACGGTCCTGGCCGTTGACCCTTTCGACAAGTCAATCGGCCTCACCCCGCCGCGTTTCCGCGCCGATATTCTGGCCATTACCCACGACCATTACGACCATAATAACAAGGAGAGTATCAACGGCGAGCCATTCCTTATCGGCGGGCCCGGCGAATACGAAATCAAAGGGTTGGAAATCCTCGGGATTGAATCGTTCCATGACGACGCGGAGGGCGCCAAACGAGGCAAAAACACCATTTACAAAATAGAAATGGACGAGATCCGGGTTTGTCATCTGGGCGACTTGGGCCAGGAAAAATTGACCGACAAGCAGCTGCAGTCCCTTGGAGAAATTGACGTCCTGATGATTCCGGTCGGCGGCAAATACACGATCGACGCGACCGAAGCGTTAGCCGCAATAAACCAGATAGAACCCCGGATCGTCATTCCCATGCATTACAAAATTCCGGGATTGAAAGTGGACCTCGCGGGACTGAACGAATTCCTGAAAGAATTCGGCAGCAAAGAAACCAAGGCCGAAGAAAAACTGACTCTCAAAAAGAAAGATTTGCCGCAGGAAGAAGAAACGAAATTGGTAATTTTAAAATTAGCCAATGCTTAAAGATTTTTTCAAAAAAATCCAGGATTTGGAAGAAAACGAACGGCGGCATATTTTAACGCTGCTTGTCATTACTGCGACGGTTTTTGTTTTCGTTCTTTGGATTAACCAAATCAAATCAATTTTTGAAAACCAATCCGCTCCGGACCGGAAAAAAACGGCTGGCGACGGCTTGCCTTCAATCGGAGAAAACATCAAATCAACCTATCGGGAATTGGGACAAATAATTTCGGGTTTCAACACCCGTCTGAAATCCCAGATTTTGCCGGAAGAACTGGAAATCACCCCCGTTCCGAATCCGGTTCAAGTGCTGCCTCCGGCGGTAAAATTGCCTACCGAATAAATTATGGCCAACCTCGGAAAAATCCAACCAAAAGAAATCAGCCAGGAACTTCAGGAATCCTACCTTGATTACGCGATGTCGGTAATCGTCTCGCGGGCGCTGCCCGACGTCCGCGACGGTTTGAAACCGGTCCACCGCCGGATCCTTTTCGCGATGTCCGAACTGGGCCTCACCCACGCGGCGAAATTCCGGAAATCCGCCCTGGTGGTGGGCGACGTTTTGGGCAAATACCACCCGCACGGCGATATGGCGGTTTACGACAGCTTGGCTCGCCTGGCCCAGAATTTTTCAATGCGCTATCCGTTGGTGCAAGGCCAGGGAAATTTCGGTTCCATTGACGGCGATTCGCCGGCGGCCATGCGCTACACCGAGGCGCGCCTCACCGCCTTGGCCGAAGAAACGCTCAAAGACCTGGACAAGAACACCGTTGATTTCGCGGAAAATTACGACGGCACAAGAAAAGAGCCATCGGTGCTTCCGGCCAAACTTCCGCAACTTTTGCTTAACGGCGCCACCGGCATCGCCGTCGGCATGGCGACAAGCATTCCGCCGCATAACCTTACCGAAATCGTTGACGCCAGCGTCCATCTGATAGACCATCCCAAGTGCTCCTCGGAAGACCTTCTGGAATTCGTCAAAGGGCCGGATTTCCCGACCGGCGGAATCATTTACGACAAAAAGGCCGTTTTGGAGGCCTATTCAACCGGCAAAGGCGCCATCGTCGCCAGGGGGCGCGCCGAGATTGCGGAAAAAAAGGCCGGTTCGTACCAAATTATCGTCACCGAAATACCCTATCAGGTCAACAAATCGGATCTCTTGGAAAAAATCGCCGGCCTGATACAGGAAAAAAAGATTGAAGGCGTCAGGGACATCCGGGACGAATCGGACAAGGAGGGATTGCGGGTGGTTATTGACCTCAAAAACGACGCCTACCCCCAAAAAATCCTGAACAACCTTTATAAATACACCGACCTGCAAAAAACTTTCCACCTGAACATGCTGGCCCTGGTTGACGGCCTCCAACCTCAAATCCTTCCCTTGAAAAATGTCCTGGTGGAATACGTCAAGCACCGGGAAGAAGTCATCACGCGCCGGAGCGAATTTGACAGGAACCGGGCCAAAGAAAGAGCCCATGTCCTGGAAGGCCTCAGCAAGGCCCTTGACCACATTGACGCGGTTATCAAGGTAATCAAAACCTCCAAAGACAAGGAAGAAGCCCAAAAAAATCTAATCAAAAAATTCAAACTCACCGAAATCCAGGCAAACGCCATCCTGGAAATGAAGCTTCAGGCGCTCGCCGGCCTGGAACGGAAAAAAATCCACGAGGAACTGAAAGAGAAAAAAGCGCTGATAAGGGAACTGACGGCGCTGCTCGGCGACCCGCGAAAAATCCTGGCGGTCATCAAAAAGGAACTGACGGAAATAAAAGAAAAATACGGCGACGAACGCAAAACAAAAGTGGTTCCGTCCCCCATCGGCGAATTCAAGGAAGAAGACCTGATTCCCGAAGAAGAAGCCATAATCACGCTGACCCGCGACGGCTACATAAAGCGGATGAGGCCGGATTTCATCAGGGCGCAAAAACGCGGCGGCAAAGGAGTTATCGGCTTTGAAACCAAGGAAGAAGACGTGGTGGAACAGTTTCTATCTGTTTCCACTCACGACAACCTGCTTTTCTTCGTCAACTCCGGCAAAGTTTTCCAGACCAAGGCCTACGAAATTCCCGAAGCAAGCCGGACGGCCAAAGGCAAGGCCATTTTCAATTTTTTGAACCTGGCCCCGTCCGAAAAAGTCCAGGCGGTTCTGGGATATCCCGAGCCGAAAAAAGGCGCCGCGATTGAAAAAGAATACAAATTTCTGGCGATGGCGACGAAAAACGGCGTAATCAAAAAAACGCCGATTGAGGACTTCGGGGCGGTCAGACGCTCTGGCCTTATCGCCATTAAGTTGAAAAAAGGCGACGACCTGCGCTGGGTCAAATTTTCTTCCGGTTCGGACGAAATAATCCTCGTAAGCGCCAAAGGCCAGTCCATCAGGTTTCCGGAGCGTCAAGTCCGTCCCATGGGACGGGCCGCGGCCGGCACCCGGGGAATGCGCCTGAAAAAAGACGACGAAGTGGTGGGGATGGAAATAATCTCCAGGGGGTTGGCCGGGACCAGCGAGCTTTTGGTGGTGATGAAGAACGGCTTCGGCAAAAAAACCTCCCTCAAACAATACCGCGGCCAAAGCCGCGGGGGTTCGGGCATTAAAACCGCCAAAATCACCCCCAAAACCGGAAACTTGGTCGCGGCTTTAATGACCAGGTCCGAAGGCGAAGAGGATTTAATCGCCATTTCGGCCAAGGGCCAAGTTATTCGGACAAATTTATCCAGTATTCCGACTTTGGGGAGGCAAACCCAAGGAGTCCGCATTATGAAAATGGACGAAAAGGATTCGGTGGCGGCGGTAACGATTATTTAAGCCATCAGCCACTAGTCATCGGCCATTAGGATTTATAATTTCTCCGGCCAGTGACCAATGGCTAATGACCGATGACCCATAAGCTGTGTATAACCCGATTGCGCGGGTTTTTTTTATTTAGTAGAATGAAAATATGGTAAATTGCCCGATATTTTCATCCCGAGCGCAAGCGAGGGATTCCCGCATATGAAACGAATTTGCGCCATTGTCTCAATTTTAGCATGCGCGATTGTTTTTGCTTCGCCGGCCTCTGCCGCCATAGTTCCCTGCACCACCAACTGCTCCATCTGCGACCTTTTGAAATTGATTCAAAACATCATCAATTTCTTTTTGAGCGTTTCCGTGCCGCTGGCAACGGCCATGATACTCGCCGGCGGCATTTTGATTTTAACGGCCGGCGATTCTCAGAAACGGCTGGAATGGGGAAAAACCGTTTTAACCAACGCCATCGTTGGCTTTGCCATAGTGCTGGCCGGCTGGCTTTTCATCAACACCATTCTTCTATGGCTGATTAATCCCGAATGGAGCAGTAGAATATTGCCATGGAACGAAATACAATGCCAATCTTCGTCCCCGACTCAAACCACAACCCAACCTCAACAGCAAGGATGGCCGAGCGAGCAAAGATTCGTAGAACAATATCAACAGTCGCAGCAACAACAAATTCAACCGCAAGAACCGGTTCAAATCACGGAACCGAGATTGAGAAATGCCCAATGGGCTCAAAATGAAGTGAGCTCCGGCGAAGTTGCCACTTTGAGATTCCAAGTCGAAACCGTTCAAGTCGCCGGACCGGGCTCTTTCCGCCATTTTTCGCAAAAAGCTTTTATCGGGGATATTTTCGGCGAAATATCCAATACAATCGGAGGCACTTTAAACAAAGTGTTGAGTTTTGTCGATCCTTTTGGAGTAATGTTTTCCACTCCAAAACCAACGCCCAAAACAACGGTTCTGCCCAAAATCACTCCCAAAATTCCCACCTCGACGCCTTACGCAGTCACGCCTAAACCGATTACTACGGCAACGCCAACAATCCCTCCTCCGCGGAAGAAACAACCCGATACTTTTTTTGTGACCTTTGATATTTTCAACGCCAAATCCAACGAGAAAATCGACAGCATCGACGCGATGTTCTTTTTGACCGACTTGATGGCCTCAACAGACCAAATGTTTCAGTGGAAAACCTCTAATTTGCCCGCGGATTCGAAAGTTAAGTCCCAAGTAACAATAAAAGACAATTACAACAATAATTACGGTTATTACTGGAGCAATGAGATGACCGTTAATCCTTCCGCCGCTGCCGCCCAAGAATGCGTAAAAATCGCCGGCAACAATGATTCCCGGAGAATCGTTTTAATGCCTCTTGATGGACCAAACTCATACACGGGAGCGCAACGTTGCAGTAAAACTTGGACGACCCAGGATTTTTCTGACAAAACCTGGATGAATGAAGCGATAAAATATAAAAATTCATTAAACTTGTACCCTTTTACTCCGGATAATTTTTCTCTTTGGTATTACACCGGTAAAGCGGTGACCGATTTAGATAGAAAATGTAACGCTTCGGTTAGAGTTTATATCGCTCGCTGTTCGGAGCCGGAATTTACATCCGTCGCAATGATGTCTCAGCGTTTTATCGTGATGGAATCCAATGTACCTTCCTATTTTTATGATTTTATTCATGAATTGGCTCATGATGTCGGCTTGCTAGCCGATGAATATCCGTCAAGAGGATGGGAACCGCTTTACGAAAGGAATTGCGTTAAATCTTATCCCGATTGGTGGATAACGGATTTAGGCGTGCAACCTATTGTGGGTTGCAGCGGTTGGGACGGCGCCACGCGATTTCGCGACCATCCTAATGACATAATGCGCACTCACGCCGCAATTTTCGGGAAAGTCGATCTTTATTATTTGGAAAGGGCTATATTTGAAGAATAATTATGGGTAAAATTATTGTAACGACCTTGGCATCTTTAATAATCTTCCTGAATTTTAACGGGCCTGTCCGCGCCGAAGTATTCAATTTATTTCTTTACAAAGAAGAAAACGGAGCGATTCGCCTTGACAGAAAAACAACCAACCCTCTCTATTTAATAGGTATGGGTCGGCCAACGAATATCGCGGGCAATTACAAAGCCAGAATAGCTTCTTTCAATGACATTGTTTTGGCCCAGATAGAATTTAAGCCAGTGTTAATGATGTCTATAGATAGGTACAATCCAGCCATTGAACAATACGAAGGAGAAACGATACAGGAAGAAGAAGGCGCTTTTCCTTTTGTCCTTCAACTGCCTTACTACCCCAACGCCCAATACGCGGAGATTTTTGACCCGGATGGCGAAAAACAATTGAAAATTTACTTGACGGCTTTCGCCCGTTGCAACGAAAATAAAATTTGCGAAACCGGCGAAACAGAACAAGAATGCCCTTCCGATTGTCGGCCAAAACCGCCGCTGACGACTTTTGACAAATTTTGGCGTCTCGGCTTAACTTTTGTTTATTGGCTGGCGCTTTTGGGATTCATTACATTAATTATATTTTTGGCAATCAAAAAAATAAGAAAGAAAAAAAGTGTTTAGCGACAAAAGAGAAATTTCTCCAAAACCCGGCTCCGGCGGATTTATGAATCCCGACCAGGTGGTTGAGGACCTGAAAATCGCGCCGGGAATGAAAATCGCCGATTTTGGCTGCGGCTCCGGCTACCTGGCTTTCGAACTGGCCAAAAAAACCGGTCCGGAAGGCAAAGTCTACGCCATAGACGTTCTGCCCTCGGCCATGGAAAGCGTCAGGTCGCAAGCGAAAATGCGCGGACTTTACAATATCGAACCCGTCAGGGCCAATCTGGAAATATTGGGCTCTTCAAAACTGTCTGACCAGTCCTGCGATATGGTCGTAATGGCCAATATCTTGCTTCAGGCGCAAGAAAAGGCCGGGGTCGTCTCGGAAGCGAACCGGGTCCTGAAGTCCGGCGGAGCGATGGTTTTTTTGGAATGGCGGCCGGACGCCAAAATCGGCCCGCCCTCGGCCGGCTTGTCCGTTTCGGCCGAATCCATAAAAAATATGGTTAAGGAACTGAAATTGGATTTGATTTTGGAGCGAGAATTTGATGCTGGCAGTCATCATTACGGGCTTATCTTCAAAAAATAACCAACAACTAACGACAACCTCTTCGCAACTAACGACAGTATTAAAAATCTCTAAATCCTAATCTCTAAATCCTAAACAAATCCAAAATCTAAATATCAAAAATTTAAAATTATTTTGGATTTTGATATTTGAGATTGTTTAGAGATTAGAGTCTTGAGATTAAAGGTTGCTTTCATTGATAACTGTCGTAAGTTGTAAGTCGTAGGTTGTAAGTCAAGCCAGATGATTCGCAAAAACCAAATCTTCATCATCGGCGGCGCGGTATTGGTCGTCGGATTTTTCATTTTCGTCGTCGTCTTCAGCCTCAGACCTCCTTCCATCAAAGGAGAAGGAGAGCTGGAATTCTGGTCGCCAATAGACAACAAGGCTATTTTCCAGGACGTAATGGACGGTTTTGCCGAAGCGACCAAAGGCAATATTTTTATCAAAACCTTCGTCAAAAAAAAACTGGATACCTACGAAAAAGAGCTTGTCGGCGCCTTGGCCGCCGGCAAGGGGCCGGATGTTTTTCTTATCCCCAATTCCTGGCTCCCAAAACACAGCGATAAAATCAAGCCGTTGCCGGTCGGCCCCGGATTTATGAATATCAGGCAATTCCAGGATTTCTTCGTCGAAGTGGCCGGAACCGATTTGATTATTAACGACCGAATTTACGGTCTGCCTCTTTTCATGGACACATTGGCGCTTTTTTACAACAAAGACATACTGGCCAACGCCGGCATAGCGGTGCCGCCGAAAACCTGGGGCGAATTCCAGACGGCGTCCAGAAAAATGACAAAGATTGACTCCCTGGGTCGGATAATCCAAAGCGGAGCGGCGATGGGCGGCTGGAGCGACCGCAACAACGGCAATATTAGCCGGGCAGCCGATGTTTTGGCCCTTCTGATGATGCAAACCGGCGCCCAGATGGTTGATTTCAACACGATGAGCGCGGCTTTCGACAAGCCAAGGCAATACCAAACCGGCGAAACCGGCTACCCCGGCCAAGACGCGCTAAAATTCTACACCAACTTTGCCAACTCGGCTCATCCTTTTTATTCCTGGAATTCCCAACTTCACCATTCCATTGACGCGTTCTCGGAAGGTACGTTGGGAATGATGCTCAATTACGCCTACAACATCCCGACCATCAAAGCCAAAAACCCCCATCTTAATTTCGGCATCGCGCCGGCGCCCCAAGCCCAACAAACCATTATCAACCACGCCAGCTATTTTGCCGTCGCGGTTTCGGTCCAAAGCCGATATTCCAACGCGGCTTGGCAATTCGCCCAATACCTGACCGACCCGAACAACGTCTGGAAATACCTCAATGCCGCCAAGAGGCCGACGGCGGCCCGCTTGTTCATCAATCAGCAAAAAACCGACCCCGAGCTGGGCGTTTTCGCCGAACAGGCCCTGACCGCCCGCGCTTGGTATCAAGCGGACGCCGTTGTCATTGAAAACATTTTTGACAATATGATACAATCAGTGGTAGTGGGCCGCGCCACCGTTGAAGCGGCTGTTCGGAAGGCGGCCGAGGATGTTTCATTATTAATGCGGAGAAGATAAATTATGAAGATTATTATAAGAAAAAATATACTCCATTTTATTTTATTAGGATTGGCGTTAGGCGCGATTATAGTTCCAATTAGTTTAACATCAGTTTATGCCAGTAAATTAAATAAGTTCAGATGTTCTAAAACCGGCTTAGAATATTTGTATCAAATTACTTGCCAACAATATTGTGGCCTTGATCCTTGTGAAGAGATAAGAGTTGATAAACCAATTATAATTACTAATCAATATCAACCTTGCAAACAAGCAGGCGACGATTGTCTTTACGAAGGAGGCGCTCTCAGTAAATGCGAACTTCAAGACGGAAAATTAACTTGCGCGAAACCGTTTGTTCCGCCAATCGGCCCGAGAGATCCTAAAGAGGGCGAAAGAGACCCTCGACAGCCAGCCGGCGGCGTTCAACCCCGCGAACCGGCCGGCGGTCCGACAACAGTTTCCATCACCAACCCTATCGGCCCGGGCACCTTTCAGGGCCTGGTAGAACGCA
>CAZICC010000004.1:0-16705 GCA_964537645.1 uncultured Candidatus Saccharibacteria bacterium
AAAAAACGGCCTGCCTCCGCCGTCCACCCATGAAATCGCCGACCCCAACGATCCGATTTTGCGCTCTTTCCGCGAGGAAGGCTTGGAAAACAGGCCCGAAGACAAAGTAAAAGTCGTTTTTTTTCCTCTTTATTTGACCGGTAGCGACGGCTTGATAAATCTGGATTATCGCGAAACGATTCAGGCGGCTCATTTCGGAATTTTCCCTTCTTATTACGAGCCCTGGGGATACACGCCGGTGGAAACAGCGGCCTTGGGCGTGGCTTCGCTGACCACGGATTTGGCTGGAGTCGGAAGGTTTCTTGAACCTTTCGTGAAAGAAAAGGGCGGTTCGCTGCCGGGGATTTACATTCTGGAAAGATTCAAGAAAAGCGACGAAGAAGCCGTTGATTCGCTTTTCAAAATACTCCGGGATTACCGGCGTCTTTCGCAACACGAAAGGGGAGAGAACAAAATCCGGGCGCGGGAACTGGCCGGCCTCGCCGATTGGAAAAATTTGATTAAAAATTATATCGCGGCGCATAATAAATCATTGGAAAAATGAAAATCCTCCACTCTTTCGGCGATTTTAAAATTGAAAAGGAAATCGGGCCCGGAACGGGCTTTCTTTTGACTAATCGACTGGGAGATTACGCGTCGTGGCAGACCGGCGGCGGCGTAATCAGCCGCTATCAGGGCTGGTACGTTGCCATTGGCGGAGAACAGTTCAAAATTATTGACGATATGGAAATTGACGGCGCGCCAGCGGCTGAAGAGTTCACCAATAATTTCTGGAGCGTCCAGAGAAAAAGAGGGGAGGTGAGGGAAGATTTTTTCTTGCCGGCGAAATCCCATTCTTTGGTCTGGGAAGTCAGCCGCAAGAGCAGGGTCAATCTGGTTTTTGACGTGAAGAAAAGCCGTGAAAACAACGAATACGGACGGAATTACGAAATCTTCGGCGAAAAAGACGTTATTTTCGTCAGTTACCGCGACGATTCCGGATACGAATTGTGGATTGCCGCGAAGAGCGACGCCGGCCCGGCGGTTTTCCCGAACCAATGGTTTCCGAGATTTTATATCTTGGACCAAAAGCGGGATTCCTGGCCTTTTGAAAGGTATGTTTTCAGGGCTTTGACTTTTGAGAGCGCGCAAACCGTCGTCATTTCGGCCGGCCAAAGCAAAAAAGAGGCGGCGGCGCGAGTTCTTTCCGTTTTCAAAAGTAAGGAAAGATTAAAAAAAGAGGCGCGAAAAGAGGCGATTGAAAAAACGACGGCGCCGGAAAAAGTCCGGGACGCGGAAATCAGAATGGCTTATCTTTGCGCCCGCGCTTCGCTGGACGGCCTTTTGCAAAACCGCGCGGGAAATTGGGGAATTTGCGCGGGACTGCCCTGGTTTTTCCGGTTTTGGAGCCGGGACGAAGCGATTTCTTTGAAATCTTTGTGGCGCCGGCGGCCGAAGGAAGCGAAAACCGTAATTTTTAAACTTTTGGATTCAATCGGTTCAACCGGCCGGATGGCTGCCTGGCGCGATGGCGGCGGGGGAGAAAGCGCCGACGCTGCCGGCTGGGTTTTTCAGCGAATCGGGGAATTGTTGCGAAATTCGGAAGCCGTTTTTTCGGGAATGTCTTTCAACAGGAAAGAATTGAAAGAAATCAAGGAGAAAATCGTTTCCGTCGCCGGAGCACTGCTGGAAAATCATACCAGCGACGATTTTGACATCGCCGGCCCCAATGAGACCTGGATGGACGCTTTGGGCCGTTTGGGAGCCCGGATTGAAATTCAGGCCTTGAGATTGAATCTTTACAAACTGGCTTTTGAGATTACCGGCCAAAACCGTTACCGGGAAATGGAAGAAGAATTGAAACGTCGCGTCCGGGAAAATTTTTGGAATGGCGAGGCGCTGGCGGACGGCCTGGAGGATTGGACCGTCCGGCCGAATATTTTCATCGCCGCTTACGTTTATCCGGAACTTTTGGACAAAGACGAATGGATGAGATGCTTTGAGGGCGCTCTCGCGAAATTATGGCTGGAATGGGGAGGGCTTGCCACCGTAGACAAAGAAAATCCGGCGTTTCAGCGACGTCACAGCGGGGAGAACGGCCGAAGTTACCACAATGGCGATTCCTGGTTTTGGTTAAATAATCTGGCGGCCTCGGTTCTTTATGGTTTTGACGCGGAAAAATTTGGCGAATTCGCGGCGAGAATTCTGGAGGCCTCCACCGAAGAGATTTTGTGGTCCGGCGCCGTCGGTCATCATAGCGAGTTAAGTTCGGCCGAAAGTTTAGGTTCGGAGGGCTGTTGGGCGCAGGCCTGGAGCGCCGCGCTTTATCTGGAAACGCTTAATAAAATTTTAGAAGGATAAAAACAATTTTGCGTTTAGCGTCTTGCGTTGTTCGTTTATTAACATTTGTCGCGTTTATACGCTATAGCGGCTAAATGCGACAGGGAGAAGCGACACGATACGCGACAAACAACGCGTCGCGCGACAGGAGCGGTTATTCTTTTCAAGAATAAAAAATCAGGAACAAATTTAGCCGATTTTTTCAATGTCTTCTATCTCTTTCCCGATTAAATATTCGCTCTCGTCCAGGTCTTGACTTATTTTTTTCAACAGCCGGTTTTCTTCTTCGGTGGGTTTTCTTTTTTGGGCGGATTTTTCCAGAAAGGTCAAATACTGGCGGATGTCGCGGTGCAGGACGGCGAAAGAGCGGCGCAGGGCTTGTTCGGCTTCGTAAACTTCTTTCCTGATTTTTTTCCGGAATCCGGCGAATTTGTGCCATCCCCACCAGGCGCTAAACAAGAGGGCAAAAGTCATTAAAATCAGGGGAATCAAAACGGCGAGAATGCTTATGGCTTTGGTTCCTATTTCAATGAAGGGATTCGTTCGCGCCGTGACGGCGATTTTTTCAGACGGCTCGCTTTTGACTCCTTTTTCGCTTTCAACTTCGGCCCAAAACTCGTAGAGGCCTTTTTCCAGTTTTTCTTCGGCGATAAAAACAAACATTCCTTTGTCTTCGCTTTTTACGGTTTGGACTTGGAAAGGTTGCCCGTTTTTTTCCATCCACACCGTCACTTCGCTTAAAGGATAAGTCTGGCCGCGCGCGACGAGAATATCGCCGGTTCTCATATTTGGCTTCCAGTCCGTGAATTGGGGAGGAGTCAGGCTGCCCACGCTAAAACCGGCTGAACCGGCAAGAAAATTCCCCGCTTTGTCAACCGCCTTGACTTTTAAGACGTAATTGCCAGCCGGTAGCGCCGGCGCGGCGAATATCCCGTTTTCGGGCGGCTGCCAGACGGTTTTTTCCCCGTCGTTGATTCGGATTTCGTAATAATCAATCCCGGAACCGGAATCCGCGGCTTCAATGAAAAAACGGACGTTGAATTCGGCGGGTTCGGCCGGCGGCTGGAGAACGATGTTCAGTTTTTCCGGTTTTTTGGCGTCTATGCGGGCGCGGAAATGGGCTATTTTCCCCCAGCCGTTTTGGTTTTGGAATTGAATGTGAAAAAACCAGACGCCGTCCGACAGTCCCGGATAGTTTTTTTCTACAAGCCCTTTAGGCGCGATTTCCGCCGGCACGGAATAAGGTTCTTTGTCCAAAAACAGGCGAATGGCCGTGATGTCGGCCGGCACCGGCCAGGCAAATTTAACGTTGCCGCCGGAATACCATTTTTCCGGGTCGGGATGGGTTGGCGATTTGACGTCGGGTTCGGCGGGGGCGCCGGCCGGAACCACGTATTCCGCCGGCGGAAAAATCGTTTTGGGAGTAATAGTGTAAATCCCGGCTTCCAATACGGAAAGGAGATTACTGGCTTTGCCGTCGGCCGCCAGAACCGCTCCCGAAGAGAATCTGACCGGAATTTCCCCGGTTCTCGCGGCCTTAAAAGTCGCCCTGATAACTTCGCCTTTGCCCGAAAAGAATTTCGTCGTTATGCCGGCGAAAGAAATCCTCCCTGTTTCGTTGGAGAACCGCGGTTCCTCGGTCCATAAACCGAAAATGGAATTTTCTTTGGAAATTCTAACCACCCGGAGTTCGTCGGGATTGAATTCCAACGCGGCTTCAACCGCGTTTATTTCCGCGCCTCCGGTATCTACTCCGACGGAAACGGAAAAATCCGTTTCCGCGGCGTAGACGCCGCTGGCCGGCTCCAGATACAAAGAAGCGGCGTTGGCCGCGAACGGCCAGGCGCTCAATAATCCGGCCGCCAAAACGCCGACGGCGCGCAAAACCTCTTTGTTTTTAAACGGTTGTTTCGCCATTTTTCCTTTTTTTCAGCGCTTTTTTGAGGCGCCAAGCGGCGGCAAACGCGATTAATCCTCCAAACGCAATCAATAAAGCGATAACTACTTTCTCGCGGCTTACCGGCGGCGGAGCTATTTTCATAACTGCCGCTTGAGGCGGCAGTTCAACGATTCTTTCATTGCCGGCCTTGTCAACGGCCTTGACCTTGATGAAGCTTAAGAGTTGCTGGTCTTCAAGGAGATAAGGGCTTTCCGCTCTTTTCCAGGGAGCCGGTTTTTTGGTTTTTCTGGTTTTTCCCAGTTCGTCCGATTCCATCGCTTCAAAGCGGTCAATGCCCGTTTGTTTGTCGGTGGTGGAAAAAATAATGAAGAATTTTCCTCCGAAAATCTCCGGGTCTCGGCGTAGTTCTATCAAAAACGGTTCGGGAGCGGTTTTGTCGTCTCGGATTCTTCGGTGCCATTCTTCGGTTTCCGGCAACAGGGCGTCGTCGCGGATAATTTTGAATTCCGCGGGCCGGAAGCTCAATTTTGCCGGCGTGCCGAAACCGTCCGACAAAAGCGCTTGGGAAATGCCCATCACTTCAATCCGGGCCGAATCGGCGGGCCTTCCGCCGGTTACCTGAAAACCCGGAATACGGAAAATGATTCCTCCCAAAATATTGCTTGGCCCGATGTCGCCGGGAAGCCGGCCGCAGTATCCTCCCGGGATGCCGCCGACAAAAGAGACAATGCCGTTTTCTTCGTCAACTTTCGGCCGTTGGACCCAAAGCGTCAAAAACGAATCGCCGTCGCTGAAATCAACGAATTTAACGGCATCGGCCGGGTATTTGACGTAAACCTCAAAAGCGTTCAGACATTCACCTTCGTTTTCAAGGCGCACGTTGACCGTGAAAATTTCGCCCGGCCGGTATTCGCCCAGGGTATGGTCAAGATACAGAACCGCCGCCTCGCAGGAGGGAAAAGCGAAAATAGAGAAAATTAAAACAACGGTCCCGAAAAGGATATTTTTAAATTTTATCTTGATTTGGAATAATTTCATAAAAATTGAATTCTGGATTCCTGCTTACGCAGGAATGACAGAAGAGAAGAAACGGGCTTATCCCGTCCCCGGGCAGTAGAAGTTCGGCATACCTTCGGTATTGGCGCCAAAGGCGCCTAGCCGAACTTTCACTACCCGGTCCAGTTGTAAAGCAGGATGCTGAAGTCGGCCAGATTGACTTTGCCGTCAAAATTCAGGTCCGCGGTCGGGTCTGTGGTTCCCCAATGAAAAAGGAGGATTGAAAAATCAATCAGATTTACCCGTCCGTCTTTGTTCAAATCCGGATTGCCGACTTTGTCCGTTATTCTTTCCCCGACGTAAAAACTTACCGCCTGACTGAAAGAACTTTTTATAACGTTGCCGTCAACTTTGGCCTGGAACAGCGCTTTGGCGACGTGGAAATCGTCTTCTTTGAGCGGGGAGGTGTCAAATAAAATCCGCCAGGAACCGTCTTCTTTGCTGGTGGTTTTTTCAACGAATTCCCGCGGCGAATGGACGTGGGTAAAGACATCGGCCTTGCTGATGGTTTGACCGAAGATTCCCAGGTTTTCTCCTTTTTTGACCACTCTTTTTTCCAGGCCGATGGTCGGAGGGAGGTAAGCGCCGGTAACCGTTGTCACGGCTCCCTGGACGACCCTGAAAGTCAGGGTGAAAGCCACGGATTTCAATTGGTATTTGTCTTCGGCCCAGAAACTGAAATTGGCGACCCCCGGGGAAATGTCCGTTGTTTCAAACCGGAATTCGCCTTTGCTGTCGGAGGGGACTATCCCCACGGTTCGTCCGTCTTTCAGGACGTTGACGCTGACGCCCGGATAAGCGAATCCGTTGACGATTAATTTTGTTTCTCCAACCGGCGTGAAGCCGCCCGGAACGTATGGCCCTCCTCCGGCGCCTCCGCTCGGCGGGATAACTTCGCTTTTGCAAATGGCGGAACAGCCGTCGTTGGAAGCATTATTGCCGTCGTCGCATTCTTCGTTGTAAACCGGCTGCAAAATAGTGTCGCCGCAATACGGCCCCCAAGCCATGCAGCCGGGCATGCAGTTTCTTCCGGCGGTGGAAGTGGCGTATTGGCCGGAATTCACGCCGTCGTCGCAAACTTCGCCTCCTTCCACCGTTCCGCTGCCGCAGTAAGTGACGCGCACGGTGGTGGTGGCGATTTCGGCCCGGACGGCCTGAATCGGGAAAAATTGAAAAAGAGCCAGAAAAATTATCGTTGCGACAAAGATGAAAATTCCGCAGTATTCGTTGATTTTGAAATCTTTAATCTTCCAAAACCGGAACATAAAATAGAGAAAAATTTAAGAAAAATTTCCGAACCTTGATTCATAATTCGTCATTCATCCTATTGGCGGCGCTTTCGGGAATGTTTTTTCTTCCAAATTTTCACGAAAATATAGGCCGCGGCAAGGAAAAGTATCGCCCCAAAAAACGAAACCGCGGCTTTGTCGCGCGGATTCAAGCCCGCGAATCCGTAACCCCTGTAATCTTTCACGGCGCCGCGGGGCATAACGCTCAGCGTCAACTCGCCTTCGCGGGCCACGACATCGTCTTTGTGTATTTTATATCGGGCGATGTAGGCGCCGGCCGGAAGGCGGGTGGGCAGTTCGGCGCCGACTTCCTTGGTTTCAAAAGGTTTCGCCTTCTTTATTTTGTTGGTGTTTGCCGTTGATTCCAGAAGATTTTTGCCGCCAATGTCGTAAATATCCATCGTCACTTTGGTCGGGCCGTAAGGGACGTTGCCGGTGTTTTGGATTTGCATTTTAAAAGTGATTTTTCCGGGGAAAAACAAAAACCACATCTTTTTTCCTTCTTCCAGGTCAAGGATTTTCGCCTGCAGGACCTTGAAATCGAATATTTTTTTGTCAATCACGGCGAGCTCAACGTCAATCTGCGCGCCCATCACGATTCCCACGGCGCCCGGCGTCGGCCCGCCCTGCGGAGAAATAACAACGCGGAGATTACCCTGGTATTTTTTGAATTCCGCGTCGTCGGGCACGGCGATTTTGACGGCAATCGGCACCTTATTTTCGCCTTTCGGCATAATGAATTCCATTCCTTTGTCAATGGTAATCCAGCCGTTGGCGCCCGGAACGTCAACCGTTATTTTGGCGCTCAAATCAACTGTCGGGTCGCTTCTGACGAGCATAATTTTCTGCTGGTATTCGGAATTTCTGGTGAGCGATTCGTTCCTGACGTAAGGCGGGGAAATGCCAAAACCGGCCAGAACCGGCTCGGCGCTAAAAAATAAGGCAACGACAAATATCGTTGCCAAAGTAAAAACCGAAACTGTATTTGTAGTTCTTCCCGATTTCATCAGACGCGTTCAATTAAATAAAATATATTCCTTGCGTTACCAATCCGCGCCGGAACTGGTTACTCCGACAATCGTGTTTCGGCCCGTGTATTCGCCGGCCACCGTAATGGCAGCGGGAATACGGATGCCCCATTTGGTGGTGGAAGTGGCCGGATTCGCCGTAACGGTGGTTTTGGGATTTTTTATCGCGAAAAAAGTGGAACTGCCGGAAAGCTGGATGCCGTTGGCGTAAGGAATCGAGGAGCTGGCGTATCTTTGTTCGTTGACCGGAATAGTGGAAGTGGCTCCGCCATTGCAGTTGGGCCATTGGGATATCAAACACATTGCGGTGCCTAAAAGATTTTCATTAAGGCCGACATTGCCGATGGCTTTCATCACCGAATCCCTGTCCAAGGGGTCGTTTGCCTGATTAATTTCCAAAGAGCCGTAGTTTATAGTGGCGGTATTTAATCCGTAAGCCAGGAACAAATCCACGTGATTGCCGGTTTGCGCTTGCGTCAAAGTGGAAGTGGCGCTGTTGTCGTCAACAGTCCAAACCGAAGCCAGCCAGTTCTGGCCGTACCAGGGGATGGAAGTGGTGCCTTCGGTGGGGTCGGCGTGATACCATAAAGGAAAGGCGCAGGTCCAGTCGGCCGTCGGGTCGTTCGGTCCGGAACAGGTGCCGCCGTCTTGCGAGCAACTGGAGCCCCAGCCGGCGTAGGCCTCTGGATAGCAGTTGTTGGCGTTGTAATGGCCGGAATTCTGACAGTTTGCCATTCCTATTCCCGAACGGTAAACATTGATTAAAGCCGCGGTGATTTCGTTCCCCGCCGTAGCGTTTTGGCAGGAATTGTTGTCCGTTACCGTGAACCTAACCTTAAAACCGGTGGTTGACGCCTCGGGGTTGGTCAGTTGAAGATAACCCACATCGTCGGTGTCCAATAAACTGATGGAAGAGGAAGCGACCGACGGCGCCACGTTGCTGACGGTCAGGACCGAATCGGTTCCTTGCGAACCGCCGGAAGCCGCGAAGTTATGTATGTCAACCACGAATCCGAAAGCCGTGTAATTTCTGTCCTGTTTGACGGATTCCAAATTGAAGGAGCAGGAAGGGTTTGATGTTTGCCAGGTGGAAGAACAGTATGTTCCGCCGCCTCCGCAGGCCGAGCCGGTAAAGTCGTTTGCGAGGCAAACGAACAACCTAACCATGTCCTGGCCGCCGTAGATGTCCGGATCCGAGGAGGTGGAGTACCAGGTGACCGTCTCACCCGGCGCTCTCGGGGAGTTGTCGGCAAAAGCCGTGAAAGTCGGCCGGTGGTTGACCACGAAAGGCGAGGCGGTGTTGCCGGAACCCTGCCTGGATTGGGTGTTGCATCTGGGGTCGCTGGCGGTATGGTCGCAGATAAAAGCCCACCAGTTATTCGCTTCCGGGTCCGCCTGCAAAGCCGTTCGGGTGGCGTAGGCCTGTTGGGCGCTTGACGTCAGCGGAGAAACCGCCCATTGCCAGCTTGAACCGCCGGCGCAAGTTGGAGGCGCGGATGAGTTTGGCGTGGGCGCGCTGCTGGTGGCGCAGATAAGCAGGTAATAAGGTTCGTTATTGGCGTCGGTGGCGGTGGCGACCCAGCCGGTGATGGCGCCGACGTTGGTGGGAGAGCTGGTTGACGATTCGGGCGATTCCTGGGCGTCAACGGTCCACGATGGGGGAGTGTTGATGACGGTTACCGAAGTGGTGGCTATGTCGGCCTTGGCTTCCGGAAGACCGCGTTCGTTTTTTAAATCAATATTGAAAAACAAAGCCGTTGACAGGATTCCGGCCAAACCGAAAATTAATAACAACGAAATTATAATTTTCCCGTTCATTGATTTCAAAGCGGTTTTCCGCGGACATTTTGACGGATTTTTCGCCAAAATCCGCTTCTTTCCGCCAAATTATTCAATTATCGCTTGTACTCATATTATACCATTAAGTCAATATTGCTTCAAAAGGAGTTATCCACAGCGTAAAAAAGTTATTCACCGGGTTTTTATAAGATTTGTAGAGTATAGCGGCTAAAAGCGACAAATCGGAAATCCCATAATCCCTTTCCCTTAATTCTTTAATGTATGCTGCGCTTATTTTTTTATTTGTACCTAATAGCTTCCAAAGGATTGAGCGCGCCGGCGCGGCGGGCAGGAAAAATGCCGGTTAAAAAGCCGACGACGGCCGAAAAAACAACGATAAAAATCAGAAACCAGAAGGGGAAAGCGAATAGCGACATCGCTTTTCCGCCGAAATAGCCGGCGGCGGTTTTCACCATGAAATTAAGGGTGGAACCCACGGTTATGCCCAAAATAATGCCCACGATTCCGCCCAAAAACCCGACGATTATCGATTCGGCCAAAAACAAGGTTTTAATGTCTCTGGGGGAAGCGCCGATGGTGCGCATAATGCCGATTTCGTTTATCCTTTCAAGGAGCGTGACCGTCATCGTGTTGAACATTCCGATGGCCGAAACGATTAAGGCGATGCCGCCGAAAGAAGCCAGAACCGCCTGCAGTCCGCTGAAAATTTTATTCGCCTGTTCAACGGTTTTTGAAAGGGCTGTGACGATAAATCCCCGTTCTATTATTTCTTCCCGGACATCGTCCAAAAACTGGCTCCGGTTGACCCTGACTTGAACCCGTTCGTAATAAGGGACGTGGAAATAGGAAGTAAATTCGTCCAAAGTCATCATCGCCACGATGGCGGATGATTCTTTGGTCACGCTTTTGACCATATATTCTTTTTCAATCGTGATTTCCTCGGTGGCCGCGCCATCTGGTTTCGGGGCGAAAACCCGGAACCGGACCTTTGCGCCGATGGCTTTAATCGGGTCTTTTATTCCAAAAAGCTTCAGGGCGCCTTCGGAGAGAATCACGCTGTCGCGGTCGGCGGCGGCGGTCTCTTCGGAAAAAAGCCATCCTTCGCTCGCCGCGATGCCGGTGTAGCGGAAATAAGACGGTTTTACGCCTTGTAAAAATACGTTGCCGGTTAATTTTCCGTAAGTCATTAACGCGGGCAGACTGGCCATAGGAGAAACATCCAGGACATTTTCGATTTTCGCGAAATTATCCAAACTGGATTTATCAAGCAGGACCGAGCGGCCGAAAGGGTTGGAAACATTCAAGCTTAAAAGCGTTTCGCCGAAAACAATCTGTTCCAGCATGATTTTTTGCAGTCCGAATCCCAAGCCCACGAGAATCACCACGGCGCCGGTTCCGACGCCCATGCCCAAAATCGTCAACCATGTCCGGGCCGGATTGGTTTTGAACATTCTGGTGGAAAGTTTTAATATGTCTCCTACAACCATATTCTTAATTTTTATTTATGTCGGCATTCCTTGGGCGATGATTTTTTCCAGAACCCAGGTTAGCCGCCGACTCACGGGACGCGTAAAGCCAAGTCCTCCTTTTTCCGGCGCGAGCCGGAGCCGCTTCAGGAATTCTTCCCTTTGGATTTTTCCGGCGATTCTCTCGGCGATCGCTTCGTCCAGTTTTCTGACCTGCGCCAAATTAACCTCGCCCCGGTATTCGTCCAAAATAGAGGCCCTGACATCTTGGACGAAAGTTCTTTTTTTGGGATGCCAGTATTCCAGATGGCGCCGGTAGCGGCCGATGTTTTTGGCTTCTTCAAGGATTTTTTCCGTCTTTTCAGTTATTTTTTCCGCCTTCGCTTTGCTTATTCCGATGCCGCCGGTTTCAAAATCGGCGGTCAAAATTTCGCGGAAATTCTGGATTTCAATTTTTCCTTCCAATAGAATCTGGATGGCGTTTTCCAGTCGGCCCAGCTGGTCAAAGGTTATGTCTTGGGTCAGATAATTGACGATGCTTTTGACTTTCAGTTCGTCGTGGGTCAGATAAGGAAAAAACCGGGCCAGTTTTTCGATTTCCGTGGTCATCACTTTGCTTTGTTCGGTCGGTTTGATTTGGGGCCGTTCGGGATTGATAACTTCGCGGTCGATCATCCCTTCTTTCAGGTAATAAACGCGGTGGGCGTAGGGCAGGTGCCGGGCGTCGTGAGTGACAAGAATGACGGTTTTTTTGTCTTTGGAGTTGACTTCCAAGAGAGTGTTCATTACTTGTTCGCGGGAGATTCTGTCCAAGTTGCCGACCGGTTCGTCCGCCAAAAGGATATCCGGATTGTTGATAAGCGAGCGGGCCACGGCCACCCTCTGCTGTTGTCCGCCGGAAAGCATCAGCGGCAGCTTCATGGCTTGCGATTCAATGCCGAATCGCCGCAGAAGGTGGCGGCTTCGTTCTTCGCGCAAAATAGGCGAGGTTTCGGCGAAAATCTGAGGCAAACTGACGTTGTCCAGCACCGACAGGGAAGGAAGCAGGTTGAACGCCTGGTAAATTATACCCACGGTTTTTCTCTGATATTGGACCATCCCCGCCGGCGGCAATTTGTACGGATTGGCGTTATTGACCGAAAATTCACCGCTGGTCGGCGGCAGGGCGCCCAAAATACAATAAAGAATGGTTGATTTGCCGCAGCCCGAAGGCCCGAAAAAAATCACGTATTCTTCCGGATAAACTTCAAAACTTGCGTCTTTGAGGGCCGCGTATTCGTTTGATTTCCCGACGTTATAGACGACTGTCAGGTCTTTTGCGTAAATAACAGGTTCCATTTCGTTATCTTCTTAATTGGATTTTTTTCACCCAGCCGAAGGCTCCTTCAAAATTTTCAATGATTATGTCAATGATGCTTTTCTCCTTTTCGGGCGTGAAAAGCACGAAGTCCTCGGAACGGACTTCATTTTCCGCTTTGTCGCGGCAGGTCATCCAGAACCTGTAAACGGTGGAGGGTTCAAAAACGGTGATTACCTGGACGTGTTTAATCGCCGGATCGGCTTCTTCCGGAAAAGAATTGTATTTGCCGCCGCCGGCCAGCCCTTGCTGGAAGAAGAAGCGGCACCAGGCCGATTCGTCGGTTTCCCAGCTGACGATTGTCTGGATTTTAGTTTCGGCTCCGGGATAAAGGGTTGATTCGGTGGTAATCCGGGAAATAATAGGAGGGTATTCGTCTTTTTGAGTGGTGAAATTCAGGGGTTGGCTTTCGGCTTTGTCGCCGGCTTCGTTTTCCACCCGGACAATCGCCGAATAAGCGGTACCGAATTCAAGGTCGGTCAATTTTATCAGGTGCGATACCGACAAGCCTGGGCTGCCTTTTGAACCGGTTTCCCCGGTTCTTAAATTTTTGTATTCAATGGCGGCCGAAACCGGCAAGTTGGCGCTTACCGCTATGGTTGCCGAATATTCTTCCACTTTTTCCAGTCGGACAGCCAGGATTTCCGGCAAAATCGCTTTGGTTTTGAAAGTGTAATCCGGGCTTTGGGCCGTTGGGCCGAGTCGGCCCTTGGAGGAAAGCCGGTAATGGTAAACCGTGCTCGGCGTCAGGCCGTCAATTCTGACCGAATGCTCCAGAACTGATTCGTCCGAACGGCCTTCGTGCCTGGTGTAAGGGTCGGCCCGGCCGGGGTCGTAATCTCTTTCCGGCGCTATGGCCACCATTGAATTGGCTTCTTTGTCGGTCAGCCAGACGATAATTACGTAATCGGAACCGATTTCCAGCCGCGGCAAACCGAGAATTTTGGGCGGTTCAATCACTTCGGACAGCCGTTCTTCGGCTCTTTCGGCGATTCTCGCCAAAAGGTCCGGCGCCGCTATTTCTTCCAGAAGGGCCATTGTTTGTTCGAAAGCCGCCTGTTCTTCGGCGATTCCGACCCGGGGCTTTTCCCCCTTGGTGGTCAAGCTGTAGCCGCCGACGATGGTCTGGTTGCCGGCTTGGTCCGCGGAAACCACCTGGAAGAAATATTCGGTTCCGGGAATCAAGTCCTCCAGAACCAGGGTGTGCTTTTTTTTTGTGAAGCCGGGCTCCCGCGAAACGCCGTAATGTTTGTCCAGACCGTAGTTAACCAGGGCGTCCGCCGATTTGTCGGTTTCCCAGTAAATGGTCGCCGAGTTGGAGGTTATTTCCAGAATTTTGACGTTGAAAATTTTGGGCGGTATTTCCACGGCCGCGGTCCGCAAAAACAAGAGGCCGGCCAGGGCCGTCAGCGCCAGGACGCCCGAAAGAGTTTTTGAATAATCAATCATTTGTTGTTGTTTTTACCCATCATTTCCTTGATTTTTTCGGTTTCTTTTTCCAGGAATTCTTCGGCGAGGTTGAGCGCTTCTTTCATTTTGGAAAGGATTTTTTCTTCCGCCACGCTCAATTTCGGTTTCCTGTCGAGGAGTTTTATTTGTTCTTCGGCTTCTTCTTTGAGGGCTTCAAAAACGGTCTTGATTTTATCGCGGATTTTATTGGCTTTATCATGGGCGTTTTTCAGTTCGGCCACTTGTTTTTTGAGTTGAATCTTTAACTGGCGGTTTGCCATAAACCAGCCGAGGGCGAAAAAGACGGCGAAAATCACGAAAAGATGCGCGCCGAATTTTTGCATGACTCCGGAAATCGTCGGCGGAGGCGGCGGAACCGGCATCGGTTCAATCGCGATTTCAGCCGTCGTTTCGGTGGAATTGCCGGCTTTGTCAACGGCTTTAACTACGAGAGGGTGTTTGCCGGGCGCCTGGTAAGGCGCTTTATAAGGATTACGAATAATTTCTTCGTGACGCAGGGGGAAAGAGTCGCCGCCGCCGATTCTGACTTCGTAAAGCCAGATGCCGGAAAGTTTGTCGCTTGATTCAAAAAACAGAATCGGGTAATTGTCCCAAGGCGCGTATTGTTTTATTTCAACGGAAAATGGCTCGGGCGGCTCGGCGTCAATCATCGTTTCGTATCGGCTTGCCGGACCCCAGCCGGCCTGGTTTCTGAATCGTAAATGGAAATACCAGGCGCCGTCTTTTACGTTTTGGTACCTTTTCGTTTTGACGGCTTTTTCGGAAACAAGGTCTTTGGCGGCGACCGACGGTTCCCGGCTGAGAAGCGCGCCTATTTCAATGGCGTCGTTCGGTAAATCCCAGCTGAATTCCGGGGAATTGTCGCCGTACCATTGAGTTTCGTCAGGGTGGGTTTTGGAAGAAATTTTGGGCGCTTCGGGAATTTTGCCGGTCGGCGCCGGAGTCGGCGCGGCGGCGGGCGTCGGAGTGGCGGGCCGCGGCGTCGGGGCGGCGGCTTTGGTCAGGGCGAATTGCGCTCCCGAGGTTCTTTTGAGAATTTCGGTGCCCCGGCCGTCGGCCGCCAAAACCGATCCGGCGGTGAAATTGACCCCGGTCGTTCCTTCGGCCAAAACCCTGAAAGTGACGGTGACAATGAGGCCCGAGGTCCCGGTGTAGGGCGTGGGGTTGCCGCCGCCGAATTTCACCGTGCCTTCGGCGTTGGAAAAAGACGGCTCCAGCGTCCAAAGATTGAAAATTGAACCGTCTTTGGAGATCCGGGCCACCGAAAGCAGGTTCCTGTCAAATTTCAAAGTTCCTTCGCTCGCGTTGATTCCCGGGCTTCCGCCGCTCTGGACTTGTACTCTTACGTCAAAAGTCGCGCCCGCGCCGAAGCTGCCCGAAGAAGGAGAAAGAAATAAAGCGGCTTCGGCGGCCCGGGCGGCCGGCGGCGGCATTAAGCCGGCGACAAGCGCGGCCGCAAGGCAGATAAAAATTATTTTTTTTGTCAATATTCCCATAATAATTGGATTATGAATTATTAATATTAGGAATTTTTATTGTTTCACTTCAATTTTCCTTTTGATGATTCGGGTTTGACCCGGCTTGAGAATCGGCAGGTATAAAATCAGGGCGCCGTTTTGCAGTTTGGCTTCAATCCCGAAAACGTTGATTTCTTCGTTGAGGTTTAATTCGCGGTAATACGAAGGCCATTTGCATTCCGACAAGGCGAATCGCCCTTCTTTTTCGGTTTTTTCCAGTTCGGGCCGGCGGCTTTGAGCTTTTATTTTAATGATGTCGTTCTGGCCTTCAATGGAAATGTCCAAATCTTTGATTTCAACGCCCGGAAGATGGGCGAAAACGACGATTTCCGAAGAATCCTTGTAAAGGTCAACGGCGAGCTGGGAGCTGGTAAGAATCATTTCTTTTTCTTTCGCCGCCTTTTCGGCTTCTTCGTCTCCGCCTTTCAGGGTTTTGCCGAGAAAAGCGGCGATTTTTTTCGCGCCCGTCAGTCGGGCGGCGGCCTTTTCGTCTATTTCCGCTTCTTTCCTTTTTTCCGCCGTCTTGATTTTTTCCAGTTTTTCCCAGAAATTCCTTTCGCTTTCCGGCGAATCAGTTTCTTTTTCCGGAGCGCCGGTTGTTTCTTCGGATTTTTGCGGTTCGGTTCCGCCGGAAAGTTTTTTTTCAGGTTCGCTCCCGGCCTCTTCTTCCGGTTTTTTTTCGGCCGTTTCGCTTTTGGGTTTTTGTTTCAGTTCTTTTTCGACCGACATCGCCCTTTGCGTTTCAACCAATTCTTTTTCGGTTTTTCTCCTTTCGGACTCCAGGTCTTGGAGGCGCAGGCCGATTAATTTCAACTGGCTGAAAATTATCCCTTCTTCTTTGGTCTTTTCGGCCAGAATTCTGGCGTTTTCGGCCCGCCTTTTTTCTTCCTCTATTCTTATCATTTCTTTTTCCAGCCGGCTTTTTTCTTCGATGGTTTTTTTCCGCTCTTCGTTTATTTTTTCGATTTTTTCCAGCAGAATTTCCTGCCCGCTATCCGATTTTATTAAATTCTTTATTTGTTTTAAGATGCCCATAAAGATTGCGAATTATGAATTATGAAGTATGAATTATGATTTTTTTCAAATCTTGTTTAGAAATTAGGATTTAGGATTTAGAAATTCCCGCGAAACGGGCCTATCCGGTCCAATAATACATCATAATGCTGAAGTCGGCTAAATTGACTCGGCCGTCAAGATTGATGTCGGCCACGGGGTCGGCGGTGTTCCAATGGAAAAGAAGTATTGAAAAGTCAACGAGGTTCACGCGGCCGTCTTTGTTGAGGTCGGCCCGGTTTCTTAAATCCGGCATAGCCGGCTGGCCCACGCCGACGTAAATCAACTGGCCGAATTCGCTTAATCCGAGGTCGGGCAATTTTCCTCGGGCTCTGATTATGTAGGTGCCAATCTTCAGGTTCTTCGTTCCTATGAACGTTTCCCATTTTCCCTGATTCGTCGTCGTTGCCGTTGTTTTGACGATGTTTTTCGGCTGGTCTTTTTCCGTCT
>CAZICC010000005.1:0-5331 GCA_964537645.1 uncultured Candidatus Saccharibacteria bacterium
ACGACTCCGGAAGCTTATTTTTGCCCATCCAAACGCTTTGCTGCAAAAAAGAAAAACCCAAAGACGCGATAGCGGCCCTTAACCACTCTCTTTTATATTTTTCTTTTTCAGGAACATCAAAAATAATCACTTTCAGTTTATTGTCAATAATTTTTTCATATTGGATACTGCCTTTGGAAAATAATGGTTTTTCTTTCTTGTTTCACAAAACGGCGCGTATCGCGCCGGGCTTGAGGATAAGTCCAAATAAGCGCGTCCAAAATCGCGGCCGTCGCATTGGCGCCGGCGCTCAAAAATTCCAAGATTTTTTCGGTTTTTCCGCCTCTCTCTTCTCATAGAATAATTTAACTTTCAACGCGTAAAACCATAAAACAATCCGCTAAAATTACGGAGCGGCCGCTCCGTAATTTTAGCGGATAAATAAAAGAACAAACGGGATTCGATTAAATCCATGGAAATTCTCTTCGTTTCTATCCGTTAAAACGGAATTTTTTTGTTTTTCAAATATTCTTTAAACTCCTTTCCGATTTCCGGATGCTCAAGGGCGAAGTCAACCACCGTTTTCAAATATTCCAGTTTATTCCCGGTGTCGTAATAAATCGCCTTCTTAATTTCGCAGGCGTAAACCGGATAGCCGGTTTTTATCAGTTCGTTCAGGGCGTCAGCCAGCCAGATTTCCCCGCCTTTGCCGGGCTTCAGATTCCTGATGATGCCGAAAATCTCCGGCGGAAGAATGTAAGCGCCGTGGGTGGCCAGATTTGAAGGAGCTTCGGCCGGCAAGGGCTTTTCAACGAGCCTCTTTATTCTGGAAATATTGCCTTCAACCGGTTCCAAATCGGCAATGCCGTAACGCGACAAGGCGTCTTTGCTTTCTATTTTGACTCCGGAAATAACCGCCCCTCCGTATTTTTCGTAAACTTCCATCATCTGGGCGAGCCGCGCGGGCCTGGCGTAAATGAATTCGTCGCCCCAAATCACGACAAACGGCTCTTCGCCTATCAATGACTGGGCCGAAATAATGGGAATGGCGTTGCCGTAAAGATTCCCTTTTTGCCTGATATAGACGAAATTGGCCATTTCGGCGATTTTTTTAATTTCTTCCAATTCTTTTTCTTTCCCTTTTTCGGCCAAAAATCTCTCCAGTTCGGCGGAACGGTCAAAATGGTCTTCAATCGCCCTTTTCTGCCAGCTGGTAACGATAATGATATCCTTAATGCCCGAAGCCGCTATTTCTTCCACCACGTATTGAATGACTGGTTTATCCACAATCGGCAGCATTTCTTTGGGCTGGGCCTTGGTGGCGGGCAAAAATCTCGTCCCCAATCCCGCCGCGGGTATAATAACTTTTTTGATTGGAGAATTTTTTATAGGCATGATTTTTAAAAATTATCTTTATTGTTTGGAAATTAGAAATTGAAAATTAAAAATTCCCGGCCGCAGGCGACTCACGGTTGCCAGCGAGCGCTCAAAAACAAAATCGCGAACAACGCCGCGCCAAACGTCAAATTTCTAAAAACAACTTCTGGATTCAAGCTCTGAAGAAAATAATGACGGGAAATCATCCAAATCAAATAAAAGGCGACGAAAACGAGGCCTGCAATCGTCAAATATCCGAAAGGCAGAAAAGCCGCGGCCCAGAAAAATTCGGCTACAATCAACGCGCCGGTAAATCCGTACACAAAATTTTTGCGCCCGCCCGGTGCCACAACTCTGTTGCAAAATTCTATGTTATCTTTAGCATTGATTGCTTTATCTTGCGAATGAGTTCCTGACGATAGCAACAAAGTTGTGGCACCGGGCCCGCCGGTCCGGGGTAATCCTCCCCAAAACGCCAAGAAAGCAGCCGAGAACGCCAGAAAAATCCCCAAGGTAAAATCCAGACCGTTGGCAAGTAAACCGAAAATGTTCGCCAGCCATAAAAAAAAGGAAACCAGCCAAAACATATCATTCAAGGCCGACTCGCGTTGCGGCCAGCGCCCGGAAAAAACCAAAACCGCCAGTCCCGCCAAAAATAAAACGGCAAAAATATAATTAAAAGGAGCGGAAAAAAAAACCGAGAACAATCCGGCGCCGCCGCCGTATAAAAGTACCAAAAATAATTTTCTCATACTCGCCTCTTCGTCATGACTTCAATTTTATCGCGCCGTCCGGAAATCAAAATCCTCTCCCCTTCCCCGATTTTCTTTTCAATAATCAAATTGGCCAGCGGGTCCAGAATCCGGCGCTGGATAACTCTTTTCAACGGCCGGGCTCCGAAATGCGGGTCGTAACCTTCGCGCGTCAGGATACGGCGCGCCGAAGCGTCGGTTTCAATCCTGATATGCCGTGCGGCCAAACGCCGGCTTAACCTTGCCAGCTGTATGTCAACAATCCTGACTATGTCTTTTTCGGAAAGAGCCCTGAAAATAATGGTGTCGTCAATCCTGTTCAGGAATTCCGGCTTGAAATAATTTTTCAGGGAATCCAGGATTTTTTCCTTGAGTTCTTCTTCTTTGGCGGTTTTGTTTTTCTGGGATTCATCCACGAAACCGAGCTGCTCAATCTGGCGGATGTATTCGCCGCCGATATTGGAAGTCATTATGATGACGGCGTTTTTGAAATTCACCACCCGCCCTTTGCTGTCGGTCAGGCGGCCGTTGTCCAAAATCTGAAGCAAAATGTTGAAAACTTCGGGATGGGCCTTTTCTATCTCGTCAAAAAGAATAATGGAATAAGGCCGGCGCCTGACAACTTCGGTCAATTGGCCCCCTTCTTCAAAACCGACGTACCCCGGCGGCGAACCGATGAGTCGCGCCACCGCGTGTTTTTCCATGTATTCGGACATATCCAGGCGGACAATGGCGTTCTCGTCGTTAAACATAAATTCGGCTAAAGTCCGGGCAAGTTCGGTCTTGCCAACGCCCGTGGGGCCTAAAAAAATGAACGAACCGATGGGCTTGTCTTCTTCGGAAATTCCGGCCCGGGCCCGGCGCAAAGCCGAAGCGACGACGGAAATCGCTTCCTCCTGGCCGACCACCCTTTGGGACAAAACATCTTCGGCCCGGCCTAATTTTTGCGCCTCTTCTTCCAGCATTTTGGAAACCGGGATGCCGGTCCAGCGCGACACCACTTCGGCGATATCCTCTTCGCCGATTTCCTCTTTCAGGAACCGCCGGCTTTTCTGGAGACCGACAAGGTGTTTTTCCTCGACGCGAAGAGATTTTTCGGCGGCCGGTATTTCGCCGTAGCGTATCTGGGCCACGCGCTCCAAATCGGCTTGCCTCTCGGCGATTTCGGCCGCTTCTTTCAAGGATTCCAACTTTTTCTTTAATTCGTGGATGCGCGAAACCGTTTCTTTTTCCTCCTGCCATTCCATAAACGCGCTGTTGTTTTTTTCTTTCAAGTCCGCCAGGCGCTTGTTGACCTTTTTCAGTTCCGAAAGCGACTTTTTGTCTTTTTCTTTTTTTATGGCTTGCTTCTGGATTTCCAGTTTCAATATTTCCCTCCTGGCTTGGTCAAGTTCGGACGGCATGCTGTCAATTTCCATCCGCAGGGCCGAAGCGGCCTCGTCTATCAAATCAACGGCTTTGTCGGGCAAAAACC
Organism: uncultured Candidatus Saccharibacteria bacterium; assembly: GCA_964537645.1. Lineage (GTDB taxonomy): Bacteria > Patescibacteriota > Minisyncoccia > CAZICC01 > CAZICC01 > CAZICC01. Next base: position 3,583 of record CAZICC010000005.1, read on the forward strand.
GGCCCGAAACATAGCGGCGCGACAACTCCACGGCGGAAACTATCGCGCCATCGGTAATTTTTATCCCGTGATGGACTTCGTATTTTTCCTTGAGGCCGCGCAGTATCGCCACCGCGTCTTCGGGAGTCGGCTCTTCAACGTAAACCGGTTGAAACCTGCGCTCCAAGGCCGGGTCTTTTTCAACGTGGCGCTGGTATTCCTTCAAGGTGGTGGCGCCAATGGCGTGGAGTTCGCCCCGGGCCAGAGCCGGTTTTAGCATATTGGAAGCGTCAATGGCCCCTTCGGCCGCGCCCGCGCCCACCAGAGTATGAAGCTCGTCAATGAAAAGAATAACTTTCCCTTGAGCCGCCTGGATTTCGCGCAGCACCGCTTTCAAACGGTCCTCAAATTCGCCCCGAAAACGGGTGCCGGCCACCAGCGCTCCCAAATCCAGGGCGATGATTTCCTTGTCTTTCAAGGATTCGGGCACGTCGCCCGCGGCAATCCGCTCGGCCAACCCTTCAACGATGGCGGTTTTTCCCACGCCCGGCTCTCCTATTAGAACCGGATTGTTTTTGGTGCGGCGGGAAAGTATCTGCATCACCCGCAAAATTTCGTTGTCCCGGCCGATGACCGGATCAAGCTTCTTGGCCCGGGCGAAGTCCGTCAAATTGCGGGCGTATTTTTCCAAAACGCGATATTTGGTTTCCGGCGTTTCGTCGGTGATTCGCTGCGCCCCCCTGACTTCGGAAAATATCTTCAGAATTTTATCGCGACTCAAATTGAAACGCCCCAAAATTTCAACCGCTTTGGATTTCACGTCCGCCAAAGCCAGAAACAAATGCTCGCAGGAAATGTATTCGTCTTTGAGATTGGCCGCTTCCCGGGCCGCTCTTTCCAAAATATGGGCCATTTCCTGCGTAAGATAAACTTGAGGCATTCCTCCTCCTAAAACGATTTTCGGCAGGCGGCCGATCTCTTCCTCCGCTTCCTTTGCCAAAAGATTTTTGCTGATTTCCAATTTTTCCAGTATGGCCGAAACCGCGCTTTCTTCCTGCGAAATCAAGGCGGCCAAAAGATGAAGAGGCCCTATCTCCGATTGGTTATGTTCCGCCGCGATTTCCTGCGAACGAGCCAGCGCTTCCTGGGCTTTAACGGTAAATTTGTTTATTTGCACAATTTTGACGGATTTTCTCGGATACCTGACGGATTTACGCGGAAGAAAATCTTCCGAGTCCTTCCGTCTGATATCCGCGCCACTCCGTTAAAAATGTTCCGCAATTCTCCGTTTGATATCAGTGTTATTCCGTAATTACTTCCTTTCTTCCAATTTAACTTTAACGATTTTTTCCGTCCCTTTGCTAAAAATTTTCAGCGTTATTTCCTGGCCGACTTTTTTGGTCCGTATGACGGAAGCCAAATCATTTTCCCGGCTGATTTTCCGGCCATCAATTTCCAAAATGATGTCGTTTTCAACAATGCCGGCTTTGTCCGCCGGGGAGCCGGGAATAACGGCGAGCTCCTCGCGGGTCTCGCCCCGGCTGACCAGCGCCCCGTAATCAACCGGTAAATTATTCTTTTCTTTGACGGCCTCGTTGATAATGATGTAACGGACGCCGATATACGGCGTAACGATTTTCCCTTCTTTTTTCACCGATTCAATGGCGGATTTGGCTTGGTTGATCGGAATGGCGAAACCGATGCTCTGCGCCCCGCTGACCATCGCCACGTTCACCCCGATAATCTCGCCCCTTAAATTAAGCAACGGTC
>CAZICC010000005.1:5341-14580 GCA_964537645.1 uncultured Candidatus Saccharibacteria bacterium
TCCGCCGGAATTTCCCTAATTGATGGCCGCGTCGGTTTGAATGACATCCTTTAAAACCTCTGTTTGGCCGGCGCCGCGGGCGGTAATCTGGCGGCTTAATCCCGAAACCACGCCGACCGACACCGTATTGCGAAATTCGCCCAAAGCGTTGCCGATGGCAATGACGGTCTGTCCAAGCTCCAACTTGTCCGAATCGCCCAAAACCGCCGCCGATAGACCGTTTTTTTCTATCTTTAGAACCGCCAAATCCAAAACCGGGTCGCGGGCCAAAACCGCGGCCTGATATTTTTTTTCATCGTTCGTCAAAACCGTATACTCCGCTTTTTCATCCTGAACCACGTGGCGGTTGGTCAAAATCAGTCCATCGGAAGAAATGACGAAGCCCGTGCCGCCGCCGACCTCCCGCTTTTCGGTTCCTTTTTCGCGATATTGAGGCATGCCGAAGAATTGATTGAAAAAATCGTTGCCGAAACCCTCAAAAGGATTGACGTAATAACGCTCCAAAACCGGCAGGTCCTTGGTGACGATAATGCTGACAACAGCCGGCGAGACGCGCTTGACGGCCGAAATTTTGGCGTTTTCGTAATCCAAGACCGACCGACTAAGCGAATCGGGTTGGCTGATTATCGCCGACGGAGAAAACATCGGCGTTTCGTCCGGCAAAGAAGGAGCGCCTTGCGGGAAAAGCAGGTTTTTCCAGTATTGGGGCGTCAGAATGTCGCCGATATTGGCGGCTGTCGCGCTCAAATAAGGTCGCGTTAAAAGACCAAGTGACGCAATTAAGATTAAAACGATGAAAATCGCGAGAATCGTTATTTTTTTGCGGAGTACCATACCTTTTTAAGGAAACTTGTTTTAATAAAATTTTCATTTGGGGCCGGCCGGAAAATAAAATCAAAAAGTGACATAAAAACTTGTAGAGATTCCTCGCTTCGCTCGGAATGACAGAAAAACAAAGGCCGTGGGGTCCCCAACGAAAATTTTATAAAACAAGTTTCCGCCCTTATTATTTCGGCCACACCTTCTTTTCGCCTTCAAAAACGGAGATGGCGTTGACCGGGCAGGATTGGGCCGAAATTTTTATTGAATTGTCGTCGGAAGCGTCCGGATGTTTCACTTCGGACCGGCCTTTTTTGTTCAAGACAAAAACTTCCGGCGCCATGGCCGCGCAGGCGCCGCAACCGACGCAAAGCTCCTGGTCAACGATTATTTTGGTAATTTTTCCCTTGGCGCGTTTTGTCTCCATAATTTAACTCACAACTCACAACTTACAACTTACAACAAGCCGTTAAAAGTCGCTAGTCGCTGGTCGTTATTTTTCACAATATTTATCCTTGTAAAACCTCAGAAGTTCCTCAACTTGAGGAATAATTGAAGGATTTCCTATACCTATCTTAAACTTTTTTTGCAATTTTTCAACCGTATCGCAACCTTCCATAACCGCCCGTTCAATATCTTTTTCGGTGGTTTTGGTCCGGGGGTCAACGACGCGCTCGCCATCGGTGACAACGCGGCCGAATTGTCCGGCGCGGCGGAAATAGTCGTTAACGGCCGCTCTCAGCGCTTTGTCGCCCAAAACCGAACAATGGACTTTACGGGACGGCAGACCGCCCAACCGCTTTAAAATATCCTGAGGCTTTAATTTAAGAACCTCATTAACCGCCATCCCTCTTTTCTCGGTTACTATAACCGAAAGCATTGAAGTGGAAGCGATGGCGCTGGCGCAGCCGAACGTCTGCCAGCCGCATTTTTTTATTTTATCCGTTTTCGGGTCAACAAAAATCCAGAACTTCATCATGTCGCCGCAGGCGGGAGAACCGACAAGGCCCTGGCCATTGTATTTGAATTTCGGCTTGCCTTTGGCGACGAAATTCCGAGGGTGGAAAAAATGCTCCTTGACGATTTTAGAGTAAAGCCAGTTTGACCCACCGCTTGGCGGGACAACGTCAAAAGTTTTTTTTATTTTGCCGGATTTTTTCACTATTGTTGCAATAAATTTTTAATTTTTAGATATTATTTCTTCATTTTTGCTTTTACCGGCGACATCAGCCGCAGTTTCTCCACTATTCCCGGCAATATTTTCAATACGCAATCAACTTCCTTTTTAGTGTTTCGCTTGCCCAAGGTAAAACGCAAACTTCCGTGGGCGTATTCGTAGCCGAGCCCCAGCGCCAAAATCACGTGCGACGGCTCCAAGCTGCCCGAAGTGCAGGCCGAACCGGTGGAAGCGTAAATTCCCAATTCGTCAAGATGCAGGATAACCGCTTCGCCTTCGATGTCCAGAACGGAAACGTTCACGTTGTTGGGCAGGCGCCGCGCGGGATGGCCGTTGAGCCGCGTTTTGGGAATGCGCCGGAGTAATTCTTTAATGAAATAATCGCGGATTCCCGAAAGCCGTCTGGACTCGCTTTCGCGGCTTTTTTCGGCAAGTTCCAGCGCGCGGGCCATCCCGACGATGTTGGCGACGTTTTCCGTGCCCGACCGGTATCCCATTTCCTGGCCGCCGCCGAAAATCAACGGCTGGATTTTAATTTCGGATTTTTTATAAAGGACGCCCGCGCCCTTTGGGCCGTAAATCTTGCTGCCGTTAACGGTCATCAGGTCAACGCCCAATTTTTTGACGTCAATATCCAGCGCGCCGGGCGCCTGGCAGGCGTCGGTATGGAACAGCGGATACGCCGATTTATTCTTGGCCCTGAATTTTCCAACGATTTCGGCGATTTCCGCGACCGGCTGAATCGTTCCGATTTCGTTATTGGCGTACATTACGGAAACCAAAACAGTTTCCGGCCGCAAAGCTTTTTCCACGGTTTCCGCATCTAACAAGCCGTCTTTGCCAACCGGCAGGTAAGTCGCCGCGAATCCCTCTTTTTCCAATTGGCGGCAAGAATCCAAAACCGCGTGATGCTCAATGCGGGAAGCGACAATATGCGGATTCCCGAGCGACGGATGCGCCGCCCTGAACGCCCGAGCCGCGCCCAAAATCGCCATATTGTCCGATTCGGTGCCCGAGCCGGTAAAAATCACTTCCAAAACCGAACAATTCAAAATTCGCGCCACGCGCTGGCGCGCTTCGTCCACGGCCATCTTCGCCTGCCGACCGAATTTATGCAAGCTGGAAGGGTTGCCGTGAATTTTTCGCCAATACGGCTTCATCGCCCGCTCCACTTCGGGAATCAAATAAGTCGTGGAAGCGTGGTCCAAATAAATTTCGCGTCTCATACTCTTACTCTCAATTTTATTCCGATTAGCACTCATCTGTCAAGAGTGCTAATTAATGATTAAATCCGCCGAATTGCGGCGGATTTTATTTTACATTTTGGTTTTAAATTTTTCAAACGTGCCTGTCGGCCACACAACTCGCTCCGAAGCTTTCGGGTTTGATTTTGGCCTCAAACCCGGATCCCCGCACCATGCCGACGACTTCGGCCAGCATCATTTTCGTCTCGCCGCTAGCGCCGACGTCAACGTGAATTTCAAAATCGTATTCCAAAAATTCTCTCGCCCTCAAGAGCTTAACCGCCACTTCGGCCAGCTTCAGGGACAAAAGGACTTCCTGGTAAATCCGGTCGCGCAAAACGTATTTTTTGTCTTCGCGGACCCGCCGCCAGAAATACCGGCCACCCCTGCCGAGCCGCAAAACCACCACCGCGCTGACGAAATCAACTCCGTTATGGTCTTCCGAATCGGTGCCAATGATGATTTTGTAGCGCGCCGACGGGTCGTCCTTGATGTACCGAGTTATTTCTTCCACGACTTCTTTCAGTTCAATCCGGCTGCCGTCGGATTTATGAAATGCCTGTTTTCCTAAATCGTCTTCCATAATCGGCAGTTTAACAGAGAATTTCCGTTACTGTCAATATCCGCGCTAATCCAGAAAGCGGTTGACCAAGATTCCGAAATAATAAGTGAAAACGACGACTAAAACCGTTATGACAATGTGCTCCAAAACCGCCCTGTACGACCTCGCCCCCTTCTCTTTTGAAATCAAAAAACTGAATAAGGAAATCAAAACGAGTCCCCAAATCACGCTAAACGCCAAAGCGCGGCTCAGCGCGAAGAACAAAACCGGGACGATGAAAGTTGAAGCGACCAAAAATTTGGAAACAAAAGTGGCGAGGGTTGCCTGCCAAATTTCTTTCGCCGAATGCCGGCCTTCCGATTCTTCCGACACGTGAATCCCGGCGGCGTCGGAAAAAGCGTCGGCGACGGCAATGGCCAGAATTCCGCCGATGACGGCGATTTTTGAATTGGTGCTTGAATAAAGGCCGACCATCAAACCCAGGGTGGTGATAACGCCGGAGGTCAGGCCGAAACTCAAACCGGTTTTGAACGGATGAATTAAATCTTTCACTTGCTTAAAATAGCGCTCAATTCTTTGATTCTTTTCTCCATTGTCTTGCGGGATTCGGCCTCAAGCACGAGCCGCAACAAAGGTTCGGTGTTGGAAGGCCGGACGTTAAACCAAAAATCCGGAAATTCAACCAACAGCCCGTCGGGACGGGAAATTTTCCCGTTTTTGTATTTTCCGGCCAGCATTTTCAATTTATTCTCCTTCGCGGCCTCGCTTTTCAAGCGAAAATTGATCTCGCCCGAGTGCCAATATTTTTTGAAAGGCGCGATGAGTTCGGATAATTTTTGGCCGGAGCGCGCCAAAATGTTCAGGATTTTGACCGTCATCATTAAAGCCGAATCGCAATAAAAAAAATCTTTGAAGAAATAATGCCCGGACAGTTCTCCGGCGAAAAGGCCTTTTTCTTCGGCCATTTTTTGCTTTATGAAAGAATGCCCGACGCGGACCGGCACGGCCCGGCCGCCGCGTCGAACGATGGTTTCGGGAACGATTCTCGAAGAACGAAAATCGTAAAGGACGGCTTGGCCCGGCCGGCTTTCCAAGAAATCCTTGCTCGCCAGGGCCAAAATGAAACTGGCGAAAATCACTTCGCCTTTTTCGTCAAGAAACGCCACGCGGTCGCCGTCGCCATCAAAAGCGGCGCCTAAATCAAAATGTCCTCTTCTTATCAAATCTTTCAAATCGCGCAAGGTTTCTTCCTTCAGGGGATTGGCTTCGTGATGCGGGAAATTGCCGTCGGGATTGAGGCAAAGACCGCCGTATTTTATGCTGATTTTTTTGAAAAGCGGAGGCACAACCAGTCCCGCCATTCCCGAACCGCAATCAACCGCCGCCTTCAATTTTTTAACGGCCGGAGAAGCGAATTTCGCCAGAAAATTGACATAAGCAGGCAGGTAATTTTTTCGGGAAACGCGGCTTTTGCCGCAAGATTTTCGGAATGCTCCGTTGCGGCCGGCGCAATTGCCCTTAACGGCCAATCCCTTAATATCCAAAAGGCCGTTAGCTTCAAAAACCGGCATTGCTCCACGCCGGCTCAATTTAATGCCATTGTATTCTTTGGGATTATGGGAAGCGGTAATCATCAGGCCGCCGTCCGCTTTTGCCCGATTAATGGCGAAATAATGCATCGGGGTGGAGGTCATCCCGGCGTCAATCGCCGAAGCGCCCGCTTGAATCTATCCTTCCAGGGCGGCCTTATGAAGAGACGGAGAGGAAATCCGCGCGTCGCGCGACAAGACAATTTTGGGCGCCTTCCCGATTTTCTCCCTTAGCCAAAAAACAAAAGCCCAGCCGATAATTCGCGCCGTTTCTTCGTTGATTTCCCCGGGATATACGCCTCTAACGTCGTACGCTTTGAAAATTTTCGGATTGACGTTCATAATACTGCTATTATACCTTGCGACGCCGGGCTTGCCAAATTCTTGCCAAAATTAGCGGATTATGATACTCTGATAATTGTGTTTGATATGGAAGCCGACAATCGAAAACTTTACGAATTGGGCTATTTTCTTTCGCCGGAATTGAACGATTCCGAAATTTTAGCTTGCGCCGAAAAAATCAAAAAATGCATTGGGGAGGCCGAGGGCGCCGTGACGGCGGAAATTCCGGCGCAAAAAAAGAAAATGGGACAGCCTGTCAAAAAATTCACTTTCGGCCATTTTGGCGTCTTTTATTTTCGAAGCGAGCCGTCCGGAATAGAAAATCTAAAAAACAATCTTAAATCGGAACCGAAAATACTCCGTTATATGATTGTTATCAAAAAACCGGTTCCGGCCGCTAAAGAAAAATCGGTCTTCAAAGCCGCCAAAAAACCGAAAATCGCGGAAATTCCAATGCCGACAGAAACAAAACCAACCGGAAAAACCGACGCGCCGACCGCGAAAACGGAAAAAGCGGAGCCGGAAAAAGAAAAAGCCCAAATGGAAGAATTAAATAAAAAGTTGGAAGAAATACTGAAAGAATAACTGACGACTAACAACCTACGACTAACAACCTACGACTAACAACAGTTGTAAGTCGTAAGTCAAATCGCATGAATTTAAACAAAGCCTTCATTATCGGAAGATTGACGGGTGACGTCAAATTGCGCGCCACGCCGTCAGGCCAATCGGTCGCTTCTTTCGGGATGGCCACCAACCGCTATTGGACGGATAAATCCGGCCAACGACAGGAAAAAACCGATTTTCACAATATCGTGGTTTGGGGTAAAACAGCCGAAATAGCCAATCAATACCTTGTTAAAGGCAGTATGGTTTTTATCGAGGGGAGGATTGAAACCCGCTCCTGGGACGCGCCGGATGGAACCAAAAAATGGCGGACGGAAATCATCGCCGAAAGAATCCAGCTGGGGCCGAAACCCCGGGGCGAGACGGTCGAGACGGAGCGGGCGCAAGCCGCCCCGAAAGAAGAAAAACTGCCCGAAGTTCAACTCGACGAAGAAAATACGGCCGAAGACATAAATCCGGACGAAGTGCCGTTCTAGCTTTTGCTTCGCCCCGTAGAATCACGAAGTAGATCTGCGGGGTAGCTCTACGGGGCTTCGCAAAGGAAATCCTAAATCCTAAACAACAGATGTTTTGAATTTAAAATATTTGAATTTTGGATTTGTTTTCCGCCCGAGGCGGATCCGCCTTTGGCGGAAGAATTTAGAGATTAGAATTTAGAATTTTATGCCCAGACAAACTTGTTATTTTTGCGCCCAAAACATCAAGGAAATCGACTATAAAAATACCGAGATGCTCTCCCGGTTTATTTCGTTATCGGCGAAAATCCGCTCGCGCAAGAAAACCGGCTGTTGCACGCTGCACCAACGAAAACTGACTCGCGCCATCAAGCGCGCCAGGCACCTGGGCCTTATGCCGGTCACGCGATAAAATAACTCAATATTTCAGAAAGCGGATTTTGTCGTTTCCGTTTTGGCCGCTTCGGCGGCTTTTTTGATGTCCGCCGTTATTTCTTTGGCTATTTTCGGATTTTCCTTCAGGAAGCGCCTGGCCGCGTCCAATCCCTGACCGAGTTTTTCGTTGCGGTAAACAAACCAGGTTCCGGATTTAGACAGAGCCCCGTATTTGACGCCGGTGTTTAAAATGTCGGCCTCGGCGGAAATCCCTTCGTTGTACATAATGTCGAATTCGGCCGCCCGGAACGGAGGCGCGACCTTATTTTTGACGACTTTGGCCGTTACCCGATTTCCCACCACCTCGTCGCCTTTTTTAATCTGGGCGCTCCTTCGAACGTCAATCCGCACCGACGAATAAAATTTCAAGGCTTTGCCCCCGGGCGTGGTCTCGGGATTGCCGAACATTATGCCGATTTTCATCCTGATTTGATTTATGAAAATGACGGCCGTGCTTGATTTGGCGACGATAGCGGTCAATTTCCGCAAGGCCTGGCTCATCAAACGGGCCTGTAGCCCCATAAACTGCTGTCCCATTTCGCCTTCTATTTCCGCTTTCGGAGTCAGGGCCGCCACCGAATCAACGACAATCGCGTCGCAGCCGCCCGATCTGACCAAAGTTTCCACTATTTCAAGGGCCTGTTCGCCGGTATCCGGCTGGGATATTAAAAGGTCGTTGATTTTCACCCCTATGCGCTTCGCGTACTCCGGATCCAGGGCGTGTTCCGCGTCCACGAACGCCGCCTGCCCCCCTCTCTTTTGGGCTTCGGCCACCACGTGTAGAGCCAAAGTGGTTTTGCCGGAAGATTCCGGCCCGAAAATCTCAATGACGCGACCCCGCGGGATGCCCCCGACGCCCAAAGCGATATCCAGGGAGACGGAGCCGGTCGGAATGACATCAACGTCAACTTTCTTAACCTCGCCGAGCTTCATGATGGCGCCTTCGCCGAAACGTTCCTTCAATTCTTTCACTGTTTCTTCCAAAACCTTGAATGATTTCTCGCGTATTTCTTCTTTGGAATGTTCTTTTGGTTTTGCCATAAGTACAACGCGAATGACGCGAATTATACGCGAATGTCGCGAATAAAATTTATTGGCGTCATTAGCATCATTCGCATAAATTCGTAAATTCGCGTTATGTTATTAATTACTGCTTGTCGCCGTCGTCGCGTTGATTTCTCCGGCGGCGGCTTCCGGCAATCTCAAAACTACCATTCTTTTGACCGCCGCCGTTTTCCCCAGATGGTTTCTGGCCAGGAATTCAATCAAGTTCACGCCCGGCTGAAGCGCCAGTTCTTCTTCGAAGCGGCCTTCTCCGCTGATTCCAGCCGGCTGGCCGTTTATCGTCAAAACCGCTCCGACCTCCACCAAACCCGCCAATTTTATTTTTTTCTCCATCGTCAAAATGTCCTGCGACGGCTCAAAAACGGAGAGAATCGGCGGGCCGACGAGAAATTTGAACTGATAGACGATGTAACCGAAGATAAAAAGGGAAATCAACGTCAAAGAAATGAACGTGATTGCTTTCGGCGTTAACACGAAAAGCGAAGTGTTCAAAAATCGGTTCTGGGGCAAGCGGTCGGAGATTCCCGAACGCCTGGCAACTTCGCGGGATTTTCCGGCCAGTGGCGCCGAAGCCGGAACGCCCCTTTCTTCTTCAAAATGCCGCCACAATTCCTCGGCGTCGGCGTCAATTATTCTGGCGTATTTGGCGAGCATCCCCCGGATATAAACGTCGGCCGGCAATTTCGCGAATTCCCCTTTTTCCAGCCGTTCCAAATACCTGGTCTGTATTTTCGTTAGGGCCGCGACTTTCTCCAGGGTCAAATTCTTGACCCGCCGGAGCTTTGCCAATTCCTCTCCGAAAACGCTCTTTGATTGTGAATCGTATTGTTTCATTTTTTCTATCTATTTTTCATTTAGTTTATATTTAAGTAATTGACCAGCAAAACGGACTAAATTGTGTATAATATTAACATGCGCACACAA
>CAZICC010000006.1:0-8710 GCA_964537645.1 uncultured Candidatus Saccharibacteria bacterium
TCAGTTACGGCGGCTCAAGTCTCGCGGCAATCCTTTGCGGCTGCGGGATATTGGTTAATATTTCAAAACAAAAAAGGTTATGAGAATTTTATTTACGGGCGGCGGAACCGGCGGACACGTTTTTCCGTTGGTGGTTGTCGCCAGAGAATTGAAAAAAATAAATGCCGGCCAAACCGAACCTTTGGAAATTTTTTATTTGGGGCCGGACGACGATTTCGCTTGCCGGGCGCTGACCCAAGAAGGAATCCGATGCGAAAAAATAAGCGCCGGGAAATTGCGCCGTTATTTTGACTTCCAAAATTTTATTGATATTTTTTACGTGATCGGCGGAACTTTCCAATGCTTGTGGAAAATCTGGAAAATAATGCCTGACGCCGTTTTCAGCAAAGGAGGCTACGGCAGTATTCCCGTGGCGCTGGTCAGCCGGCTCTATTTTATTCCAATCATCATCCACGAATCGGATTCGGTGCCGGGACTGGCCAACCGCATAGGCGCCAAATTCGCCAAAAAAATCGCCGTGAGCTTCTCCCGAACCTTGAAGTTTTTTCCGCCCCAAAAAACGGCGCTGGTCGGACATCCTGTCAGGCGCGAAATCCTGAATCACGAAAAAAACCAGGCGCGCAAAGATTTGGGACTGAAACCCGATTTCCCCGTAATCTTGTTTTTGGGCGGTTCGCAGGGGGCGCAGCGCGTCAACGAAATCGTTTTGCGGATGCTCCAAAATCTGGACGGCGTCGCCGAAGTCATGCATCAGTGCGGAAGCAAAAACTACGAAGAATACAAACAAGATGTTGAAATCGTCTGGAACAGGTCTTTGGAAAAATTTCCCCGCTACCACCTTTATCCTTTTATGGACGAAAAAACTTACGGCCAGGCGATTGCGGCTTCCGATCTCGTCGTGTCGCGGGCCGGCGCGGGCACGATTTTCGAAATCGCCGCCGCCCGAAAACCGGCTATTTTGATTCCTTTGGCCGGATCGGCTTCCGACCATCAGCGCGCCAACGCTTACGAATACGCGAAAATTGGAGCCGCCGAAATAACGGAAGAGGCCAATCTGACGCCGAACTTATTTTTAAGCCAAATTGAAAGTTTGTTGAAAAGCGCCCAAAAACTGCGTTCAATGGCCGAGCGCGCGAAATCCTTCGCTAATTTGGACGCCGGAATGATAATCGCGAAGGAAATCGCGGAACTGGCAAGATAATTTGATTTCCGACTTTTTATGGTTAAAAGATTCATAAAACCCGGCGCCGCGCGGGTCCGAATGGCCCCTTCGCCAACGGGCCCTTTGCACATAGGCACGGCCAGAACCGCGCTTTTTAATTATCTGTTCGCCAGAAAAAATCTGGGGGTTTTCGTTTTGAGAATAGAGGATACCGATTTGGAACGTTCGGACCAGAAATACGAAAAAGAAATCGTTGACGGCCTGCGCTGGTTGGGAATTTTATGGGACGAGGGGATTGAAACGGGAGGGGATTACGCCCCTTACAGGCAATCCGAACGAACCGCCGTTTACGCCAAATACGCGCAACGCCTCCTGGAAGAAAGGAAGGCGTATCGGTGTTTCTGCGAAGAAGAAGACCTGGCCGCCCAGCGCCAGGACCAGCTCGCCAGAGGCCTGGCCCCGAAATATTCCGGCAAATGCCGCAACCTCGGGGAAGAAGAAATCAAAAAGCGCCTAGCCGAAGGGCGGCCGTCAATCATCAGATTTAAACTTCCGGCCGACCGAAAAATTTCGTTCAACGACCTGATACGCGGGCAAATCGTTTTCGACTCTAAAACCCTGGATGACTTCGCCATTGCCAAGAATATCGGCCTGCCACTCTATAATTTTGCCGTCGTGATAGACGATTTTGAAATGAAAATAACCCACGTAATCCGCGGCGAAGACCATGTTTCCAACACGCCGAAGCAAATCCTCCTCCAGCGCGCTCTGGATTTTCCCCGGCCCCAATACGCTCACCTGCCGCTTATTTTGGGGCCCGACCGGGCCAAAATGTCAAAAAGACACGGCCCGGTTTCCGTTTCCCGTTATCGGGAAGATGGGTATCTCCCCGAAGCCATGGTGAATTTCATGGCGATGCTCGGCTGGAATCCGGGCACGGAACGGGAAATTTTTTCGCTGGACGACTTGTCCGACGAATTTGACGCCGGAAAAATTCAAAAATCGCCGGCCGTTTTCAATATTGAAAAATTGAATTGGATGAACGGCTACTATATTAGACAAGCGCCGTTGAAAAAATTAACTGAATTGTGCGTCCCTTATTTAGAGAAAGAAAACTTGATTGAAAAATTTTCAATTTCCAATTCTCAATTTCCAAATAAATTCAAAATTCAAAATTTAAAATTTAAAATTATTCAAACTGGCGAATCGGTTGATTTTAAATGGCTGGAAAAAATCGTCGCCCTGGAACAACCGCGCCTGAAAACGCTGGGTGAAATAGGGGAGAGGACCGGTTTTTTCTTCGCGGGCGAATTGAAATATTCTCCGGAGTTGCTAAAATGGAAAAATATGACTTCAGCCGAAATCTCCGCGTCTCTTGACAACTCGTATAGAATATTATCTGGTATAGATGTTGGGGATTTTAACGCCGGGGGCCTTAAAAATATTCTAATGAAAGAAGCCGAAGCGACGGGGGACAGGGGAAAACTGCTTTGGCCCCTGAGGGTCGCCTTTTGCGGCCTTCGCGAGTCGGCGGGGCCGTTTGAAATCGCCGAAATACTGGGCAAGGAAAAATGTCTGGAGAGAATCAAAGAAGCGAAAGAGAAAATAAAAACATTATAAATCCAAATCTCAAAGCCCAAAATCGATGAGTAATAAATTCGTTCTATTCGTAATATTGGCCGCCTTATTTTTGGGATTTTTAAATCCGCTTGTTCAACTTGCCAAAGGCGAGTCAACCGACGAATTACGCCGGCAAATCGACGATCATTCCCGGAAAATAGACGAATTGGAAAAAGAAAAAGCCCGCCTGACCAAGGAAATAGAAAACAAGCAGGGCGAAGCCAAGACGTTGAAAAACGAAATCGCCAAGATTGACGCCAGAATCACCAAATTGAACACCGATATCCGCATAACGCAGGCGAAAATTTCCCAGTCCGCGCTTTCCATAGAAAGATTACGGCTGGAAATCGGCGACAGCGAAACGAAACTTATCCGGCACAGGGCCTATCTCGCCGACATTTTGCGGGCGCTCCACGAATACGAAAACGAAGGAGAACTGATTATTTTCCTTAAAAACGGCCAATTTTCCGATTTCCTCAACCAAGTGGAATACGCCAGCGCCCTGGAAAAAGACCTGAACGTCGGCGTTGAAGAAATAAAATCGCTGAAAGGCCAACTGGAAAACCGGAAAGTTAACATTGAGTCCCAAAAACAGGAATTGGAACGTCAGAAAAACAAACTATCGCAGCAACAGAATATAGTTGCGGGCCAAAAAAGCGAAAAAGACGGTTTATTGAAAGAAACAAAAAATCAGGAAAAAATTTACCAGAATCTTCTTTCGGGAGTGGAGAAACAACGCCGGCAGATTGAACTGGAAATGTACGTCTTGGAAGACAAGCTTCGCGCGATAATCAGTCCTGGAGAAATTCCGACAAGCCGTCCGGGTCTACTCGCTTGGCCTCAAGAAGGTTACCGGCTGACGCAAGGGTACGGAATGACGGCTTTCGCCAAATCCGGGGCTTACGGCGGCGGGCCGCATACCGGCATTGATATGACCAGCGGTTACGGCTCGCCGGTCAAAGCCGCCGCCGACGGTATTATCCAATATTCCGGGAACCTCGGCCGTTATTCATATGGAAAATATTTGATGATAAAGCACGAAAACGGCCTGTCAACCCTTTACGCCCATTTGTCGTCAAAAACCGCCAAGCCCGGCCAGAGAGTGGAAGCCGGTGACATCATCGGCTACGAGGGGTCAACGGGCTATTCAACCGGCTCTCATTTGCACTTCGGCGTTTACGTGACAAGAACTATAGAATTGGCGGAATCCAAAATAGTCAAAGGATTGATGGTGCCCACCGGTTATCACGTGAATCCGATGAATTATCTCTAACACGCGCATATCTCCCAAGCGAATAAAGGGTCGCAAAATGGATATTGTGCGACCCTCTATTGAGGACGGAGAGCCGCCCGACTTCTGTCCCCTTTGTGACGATTTATCACGTTTTACAGTTATTGTCAGCGGTGATAAACTTTAAAAATATGAGGGTATCCTTC
Organism: uncultured Candidatus Saccharibacteria bacterium; assembly: GCA_964537645.1. GTDB lineage: Bacteria > Patescibacteriota > Minisyncoccia > CAZICC01 > CAZICC01 > CAZICC01. The sequence continues at coordinate 4,220 of CAZICC010000006.1, forward strand.
TCCTCGCTGGAATCGTTCCAGCAATGCCCGCAAAAATACAAATTCTCGGAAATTGACCGGATACGCGTCCCCAAATCGGCGGAACAGGTTTTCGGCTCGGCCGTCCACAACGCCCTGAAATATTTCCACGGCTCCTCCCCCAGCCTGCCGACGATTGAGGAACTGGTGAATTATTTCAAAGCCGTCTGGTCGAAAAGCGAAGCCGCGCCGTGGAAGACGCCCGAGGAGGAAAAATCCTGGCTTGACCAGGGCGTCGCCCTGCTTGAAAAGTATTACGCCCAGAACGCGCCCCGCGAATTCAACATCGTTGATTTGGAAACCCGGTTTGAAGCGCCGCTGCGAGACGATGAAGGCGAAAGTCACGCCCTGACAGGCATCATTGACCGCATAGACAAGCTGGAAGACGGTTCCTGGGAAATCATTGACTACAAAACCACCAAGAGAATGCCGGCCCAGCGCGACGTTGACTCCAGCTTGCAGTTGTCCATTTACCTTTTGGGCGTAACGGCCCGCTGGCCGAACCTGAAAATTCCGCAAATAAAATTGAGTTTGTATTTCCTGAAGCACGGGGAAAAACTGACGGCGGCCGCCGACGAAAACCGGTTGCCGGCCACCCGACGGAAAGTCCTGGAAATGCTCGCCGACATCCAAAAACGGCGGGCCAAGAACGATTTTCCGGCCATTCCCACGGCTTTGTGCGGCTGGTGCGGATACCAGAAGCTCTGCCCGATGTGGAAACACAAATACAATAAATCCGAAATTCGAAATCCGAAATCCGAAACAGATATTGAAGAAGTTATAAAAGAGTTTTTCGAACTGAAAGAGCAAACGGACCGCGCCGACGGCCGGATGGCCGAACTCAAAGGCGCAATCAACGCCTATTGCGACGAAACCGGCCTGGAGAGGGTTTTCGGCGACGCCGGATACATCACCAGAACTCTCCAGCAGAGGTTTTCCTACGACGAGGGGCGGCTGAAGGAAATTTTGTCGGGGCAGGGACTTTGGGAAAGCGTTCTCGCCTTTGATTCCAAAAAATTGGACAAAATGGCAAAATCACTCCCCCGCTCCGTCCGGGAAGAAATTGAAAAAACCAAGACCCTGAAAACGGAGTTCAAGACGCTGAAGGCCGTGCCAAAAAAATCGCCCGCCGGAAGAGAGGCGGACGAAACGGAAAACAAAACGGAACAAACGGTCTAAAAACCGGCGTCGCCGGGGACGGAAGAGGTTGGCGATGTCGCGCAATATTTTGAATCTTCAACGACTATCGGAGCCTGGTCTTTTTGGAACAAAATACCCAGACCGAAGGAAATCACGGCTATCAAAAACACGCCGATTGCCAAAACAACGTCCTTTTCGTTTTCCTTGAACCAAATCTTGATTTTTCCGGGCAAACCTGTTAACATATAACCCATATACTAACAACGGATAAAATAAAAATCAACAACCATGGCACATACCAAAGCGGCCGGGTCAACAAGATTGGGCCGCGACTCAGCTTCGCAAAGGTTAGGCGTCAAATTGTTTGACGGCGAGAAAGTCCGACCGGGCCGCGTTTTGGTGCGCCAGCGCGGCACGAAATTCCTCCCCGGAAAAAACGTCCGCCGGGGCAACGACGACACGCTTTACGCCGCGGCCGAAGGAACGGTCAAATTCTCTTCCAAAAACAAAAAACGCTTTGACGGCAGCCGCCGGAGCGCGAAAGTGGTAAACGTTATTTAGCTCCCCCGCCCCAAACCGCCTTGAACCAAAACCCCCGCCGAAAGGCGGGGGTTTAAAGTTTGAATAGAATAGGTTTTTAATCATTTCTCCGCCCCCACTTTTAGATTAACTTCGACGGTGATTTCGCGGCCGAGGTCAATTTTCACCTTGTAATCGCCGAGTTTTTTGATGGGCTCTTCCAAAATGATTTGGTTTTTGGCGATTTCAATCCCCTTCCCTTTCAGGGCCTCGGCGATTTGCGAAGCGTCAACCGAACCGAAAAGTTCTTTTTCCTCGTTGGCTTTGGCCTTTATCGTCAGTTTCACTTTCCCGATTTTTTCCGCCAAAACTTTCGCGGTTTCCGTTTCTTTTTGGATTCTGGCGGTTTGCGCGGCTTTGCGCGCTTCCGCTTCCCTGAGGGCCGCGGGAGTAAGCGGCGCGGCAAGGCTCCGCGGGAGCAAAAAATTCCGGGCATAGCCGTCGCTGACGTCTTTGATGTCGTCCTTATTGCCGAGTTTGGCAATATTTTGAAGCAAAATTACTTTCATAAATAAAAATAATCTCTAATCTCAAAACCCTAATCTCTAAACAATCTCAAATGACAAAAATTAAAAAATGGAAATTTTTGAGAGGATTTGAGTTTTGAATTTATTTAGAGATTAGAAATTAGAATTTAGAAATTCAAAATCATTATTCGCGATTTTTTCCCGTCGGTTAAATCTAATCATTGAATTGTAAAAGTTTGAAATTCCCCTTTCGTTTCTTCCCATTCAATTTCCGTTTTTTCCACTTTGGAGGCCGGCGGGCCGACATAGCACCAGTCAATGAATTTTTTCAGGTTCGCCTCCTCGCCCTCGGCCGCGATTTCCACGGTCCCGTCCTCGACGTTTTTCGCCCAGCCCTTGAGCCCGAATTGCCGGGCTTTTTCCCTGGCCGAATAACGGAAAAACACTCCTTGGACGTCGCCGAATACTTTAATTTTGATTCTTTTCAATTGTCTATGGACGGATTCACTCGGATATCAGACGGAATTACTCGGAAGAATCCGTGTTTTTTCTGCTTGATATCAGCGTTCCTCCGTTATTTTAATAACTCTATTGCTCGATTGAGTTGCGGGTCGCGGCCGGCTTTGACATCCTCGTCGGTCAATTTTACCTCCACGTCCGGCGCCAAACCTTGTTCGGCTATTACCTGCCCCTTGGGCGTCAGCCATTTGGCGACGGTGATTTTCAGGGAAGAGCCGTCTTTGAAGTTTTCCAGCGTCTGCACCGAACCCTTGCCGAAGGTCTTTTCGCCGACGAGTTTGACGCCGAGATGGTCGCGCAAGGCTCCGGCCAGGATTTCCGAAGCCGAAGCCGAACCTTCATTCATCAAAATTGCCGTCGGAAAATCCGCCAGCCGGCCGTTCCCGAACACCTTGCAATCGTCGCAGGTCGCCGGGCCGGAACCGTCGTCTTCCAATAAAACGGTTTCGCCCGATTCCAAAAACCATCCGGCGAGTTTCACCGCCTGGTCAAGGTAGCCGCCGGGATTGTTGCGCAGGTCCAAAACCAAAGCCCGGGCCGAAGAATTCAAAATTTCTTCCGCCGCCTGGCGGAACCTGTCCGCCGTCTGGCCCGTAAAGCTGAAAATGCGGACGTGGGCGACGTCGCCGTCGGCCATTTTCCACTCAAGCACCGGAATGACGATATTTTCCCTGACGATTTTGAAATCCTCGGGTTTAGCCCAGCCGTCGCGCCAGATATTCAAAACGACCTCCGTGCCGATCGGCCCCCTGATGAGCGTTACCGCTTCGTTGACGGTTAAGTTCTGGGTTTCGACGCCGTTAATCTTCGGGATTTTGTCGCCCGCTTTCAGGCCGGCGCGCTGAGCCGGCGTGCCTTCCAGCGGCGCTATCACGGTCAAGACGCCCTGGCGATGACCGATTTCAATCCCGACGCCGCTGAACCACCCTTGCACGTCCTCGCTGAAAATTTTCGCTTCCCTGGGCTTCAAAAAGGCCGAATAAGGGTCTCCCAGCGAATTGACGAGGCCGGAGATGGCGCCGTAAACCATATCTTGGTTTTCCAGTTTTTGCCTGTCCACGTATTGGGCTCTGACTGAATTCCAGACCTGCCAGAATTGGCCGAAGTCAACGTTTTCCGGTTTTTCTTTCCCGACGTTCAAAAGCCCGAAGAGAGTCGTCGGCTCAAAAGGATAAGTCCGCTGGCCCGCCAGGAAACCGGACGCGAAAACAGCCGCGATTATTGCGGTGGCGGCGGCGATTTCAATTATTTTTTTGGGCGTAAATTTGGGAAAAACCATTGAAGTTGCATTACCAGGCGTTAAAACTATTTTAACCCAATTGCCGGAAAAAGAAAAGAGGGCGGATGGTATCCGTCCTCTTCGCGACGCCGGGGATTTTTTCCGGCTTTTTTATTTATTCAGAGTTGTTCTTCCAGTTTTTTGGCCTCTTTTTCATAGGCGTCCGCTTCTTCGCGCATCCTGTCTCGCACGCGCCAGCACCATTGATGCCCGGCCGCCTTGCGCTTTGAATCCGCGAGTTCTTTGAGGGTCTTGATTTCTTTCCGGATGTCTTCTTTTCCGCCGGATTCCATTTCTTTCTCCTTTCGGAAAATGCGGAATATGAAATTCAAATCTTATCCACCTCCGCCTGAAGTTTCTTGTCGTACCAGTCCTCCGCCCACCTCACGACGCGGCCGCCGGCGATTTCGGCGGGCCAGCAGTAAAAAACGACGAGTTCGGACGGGAGCTGGTGTTCAAGCCATTTAAATTCATCTTTAGGGTAAGAAC
>CAZICC010000006.1:8724-12305 GCA_964537645.1 uncultured Candidatus Saccharibacteria bacterium
GGTAAACGCCAGCGCCGACTTCCCTGCTGTAAAACTGGAATCCGAGCTTTTCCGCGCTTCGGGCCGTTTCCACGGCCTTGCGGACGCTTTTGGTGACGAGCACCGGGCATGATGATTCTCCGTGGCCGGTGTCGTGGGTGACCACTACGATGAACATGCTTTATCCTCCTTCCAGGCTGTTTTTAAAGATTTGAAAAGACCGAATTTTGATTAGCTGTATTATACGCAATCAATCCTTATTTGTCAATTGTTTCCCTATTTTCCAAATGTCTCCGGCGCCCATGATTAAGACGGTTTTGTTTTCGTCCGCGCCGGTTTTCAAAAAATTGAGGGCGGCGTTGAAATCCTTGAAATAAGCGGCGTCTTTGCCGCGCTTTTTGATTTCCAGCGCCAATTTTTCGGAACTGGCCTTGCTCCCTTTTTTCTCCCGTCCGGCCACGCCGTAAATGTCCAGAAGCAGGATTTTGTCGGCGGCGTCAAAAGCGGAGACGAAATCCTTGAACAAAAATTCGGTGCGCCGGAACTGGTGCGGCTGAAAAACGCACCAGATTTCTTCTTTGGGGTATTTCTGGCGGGCGGCCGCCAGCGTGGCCATGACTTCCGTCGGATGGTGGGCATAATCGGAAATTACGTCCGCGCCCTTGAATTTACCCAGCATTTCAAACCTCCGCCAGGCGCCGCGGTAGGCGGAAAGGGCCTGGAAACTTATTTTATCGGGGGTTTTCAGGGCGCGGCCAGCGGCCAGGGCCGCCAGGGCGTTATAAACGTTGTGTTCGCCGGGAACTCGCAATAAAGATTTAAGATTCAAGAATTCAGATTTAAGAATATTTTTGCCAAAATACAAAGTTTTGAATTTAAAATTTCGAATTTGTTTCGGATTTCGGATTTCGGATTTCGAGTTTAACATTCTTTGAATGTTCTTATCGTCTCCGTTCGCCACCAGCATTCCTCCTTTTGGCAAATGATTAACATATTCTTTAAAAGTTCTGACGATATGCTTCAAATTTTTGTAGTAATCCAAATGCTCCCGGTCAATGTTGGTGAGCACTATCATTTTCGGCCAATAATTCAGGAATGAGCCGTTCCATTCGTCGGCTTCAATGACGAGATATCTTGATTGCCCCGCCCGGAAATTGGAATCGCCAAATTCCTTCAGTTTCGTGCCGACGATTACCGTCGGGTCAAATCCGGCTTTGATTAAAATATTGGCAAGCATCGCCGTGGTGGTGGATTTGCCGTGGCTGCCGGAAACCGCGATGGTGAAATATCGCTTCATCAATTCTCCCAACGCTTGAGGATAACTTAAAACAGGTATTTTGTATTTGGTATTTGGTATTTTAGAATTTATTTGGAAATTGGAAATTGTCTCCTTTCGGGAGATGTCCCGAAGGGACAGAAATTGGAAATTTAACGCTTTCAATTCAGGGTTGCTCTTTTGAACAGCGGGACTATAGATAACCGTATCCGCGTCTCGTGGAACATTTCCGGCTTTATGCGGGCCGATGGAAATTTTAACGCCGAGCTTTTTGAGGCCGTCCGTGATTTCCGAAGACGACAGGTCCGAGCCGCTCACGGCCGCCCCTTGCGCCAAAAAATACCGCGCCAGGGCGCTTACGCCGATTCCGCCGATGCCGATGAAGTGGATTTTATTCTTCATGTTTCAATTCGCGGGTTTCCAGAATCGCGTATTCCGCCCCGCTCCGGAGCAGTTCGCTTTCCATCACGTCTATCGTTTCCACGGGCACGGTTTCCCTGAATTCCAGGTTTATTTCGGGCTTGGGAGCGTAGTCCCGCCACTCGTCTTTCATCCGGGCCAAGGTCAGGTGCGGCTTGAATTGCCGGTCTTCCTTGCGGTAAAAGCCGGAACGCCGGGATTCCAGGAGGGCGTTTTCCAAATCGTCCTTTAGGCGGGCCAAAACTTCGCTCCTCTCCCCTTCCAGCCAAATCATCCGGGTCTGGTTGTCCGGCCGGCCCTGCGCCGTTTTGGCCGATGGTGGGCCGTAAATTACCTTGTTGAATTTTAATTCAAAAGGCGGATATTTTTTGGCGGCTTCTCCCGTTATTTTGCAGATTTCCGCCAGCTGGTCGTCCGAAACATAGCCGATGAAAACCAAGGTCAGATGCAAATTGTCTTCTTTCGTCCAGCGAACCGGCAGTCCGGACCATTTTTCCCGCAAAGTCGCGAGCCGGCGCTTCAAGCCGGCCGGAAGATTTATGGCGATGAAAATTCTGCGTTTTTTCATCTTGACAAATGGCTGAATCCGGTATTAAAATACAGCCAAAACGAGGTCTTTAATATCTTAACAAATCTTAACAGACCGAACCGCGAGAAGCAAGAAACGAGGTGATAAAAAATGATGTTGCCCAAAACGGCCGATTTCGTCATTATCGGCGGAGGAATCATCGGTTGTTCCATCGCTTTCAATTTGGCCAAACTCGGAGCCAAAAACATCGTCGTGCTGGAAAAAGAACAAATGCTCGGCGCGGGTTCAACCGCCAAATGTTCGGGCGGCGTACGCCAACAGTTCGCCAGCCCGGCCAATATCCGACTTTCCGTGGAGTCGGTGAAAATTTTCAAGAACTGGAGGGAACAATTTCCCGAACCGGTGGAATACAACCTGGATTTCCGCCGAACCGGCTATCTCTTCTTGCTCCATTCCGCCGAAGAACTGGAAAGTTCCGAAATGAAGCTAATGCTTTTGCGGCAATTCGGAGTGAATGACGCTGATTTCGTGGACCGTCATCAAATTGCCACCGCCCTTCCGTATTTGAACATCCACGACGTCGTTGCCGGAATGTTTTGCGCTTCGGACGGCGTGGCCGACCCGGCCGCGGCGCTCAACGAATACGCCAGGCAGGCGAAAATGCTCGGCGTCCAATTTTTTAACGGCGTGAAAGTCGCGGATATCGGCGCCAACGGCCTGAAAAACCGGAGGATTGAAATAGTTTTTACCAACCAGGGGCCGATACTGACGCGCTGCGTCGTCAACGCCGCCGGGCCTTTCGCGGGGAAAATCGGAAAAATGCTCAATATTGAAATTCCGGTTTCCCCTCACCGCCATCAAACAATAGTTACGCCGCCGATTAAATGGATCGACAGGAACGACCCCCTGGTGGTGGACAATATCGGGGAGCAGGGCTTTTATTTCCGTCCCGAAGCCGGAAACGAAGAGAGCGGCTACCAGCTGCTCCTGGGCGGGCACGAAAACGCCGAACCCAAAATAGTGGAGCCGGACAATTACAATGAGAAAATCGACCAGGATTTCATTTTGTACCTGGCCGAACGGGCGCTGAACCGCTTTTCCAAAGGCGAAGAAATCCGGATTATTCCGAAATCGGGGCTTGCCGGACTCTACGAATCCACTTCCGACGCCCTGCCGATTCTCGGGAAAACCCGCGAAGTGGAAGGACTGATACTCGCCAACGGGTTTTCCGGTCATGGATTCATGCATTCGCCGATTATCGGAAAAATAATCGCCGAAATCGCGACGACAGGACAATCTTCTTTTGATATAACCGGCCTGGGCCTTGACGATTTCAAAACCAACACCAGGGCGCAAGCCGAAAACGCGGTTGTGTAA
>CAZICC010000006.1:12405-14433 GCA_964537645.1 uncultured Candidatus Saccharibacteria bacterium
ATGTCCGGTTTCCGAAAAATCGAAAAAACGATTGACTGGGAAAAGAAGAAAAAAACGGCGGCCAAACTCCATACCAGAAACCATCTTTTGGCCGACGAAATTTCCCGCCATTTCAACGAACCCGGAAAATTCGCGATGTACCTCGGCGTCATCGGCCGGGTCGGGTTCAGCCGGGCTTGCCGGATTTTCGCCGAAATAAAACAATCCAAAGCCAAAACCCCGGCCAAGCTTTTTATGTGGAAAATAGGACAATTGAAAATCAAAAAGAAAAAACGGAAAAAGAAAAAAAGTAAAAAATAAATGGCGAATATCCTGGAAATTTTGAAAGAACCCCATCCTTTGCTCCGCGAAAAAACGGCGGAGGTAAAAGAAACGCAATTCGGAAGCGCCGAATTTTTGGAATTAGTGAAAACGATGAAAGAAACAATGAAAACAGCTCGGGGCGTGGGACTCGCCGCCAACCAGGTCGGCCAAAACCTGCGATTGTTCGTGGCCGAAGTTGAAAACAAATCTTACGTCGTGGCCAATCCCCGAATAACCAAGACATCGGCCAAAACCGTCCCGATGGAAGAAGGATGCTTGAGCGCGCCGGGCGTCTGGGGCGTGGTGGAACGGCCGGAAAGCGTTGAAATTGAAGGCCGGAACCAATTCGGAAAGAAAATCAAAATCAAGGCGAAAGGCCTTCTGGCGCGGGTGTTCCAGCATGAAATAGACCATTTGGACGGCATTTTATTCATTGACAAGGCGAACCGCCTTGTCAGACCCGAAAATTATGAAAAACATGAAAAAGAAGAATTATAAAATCGCCATCGTCGGCTTGGGCGCGAGCGGCTCGGTCATCGCCCGGCTTTTTCAGAAAGACGAATCAATAAGCCAGATAACCTGTTTTGTCCGCAGCGTCAAAAAAGCCAGGGAATTCCTGCCGGACGGAACTAAAAAAATAATATTAAGGCAAATGGATATCCTCAAAGAGCGCCGTAGATTTGTCCGCGAAATAGCAGTCTCGGATTTAATTATCAACGCCGCTTCCTCGCTAATCAATCTTCAAATTATGGAGGCCGCCCGCCGAGCCGGAGTGGATTACCTGGACCTGGCCTCGGGCCACGTTTATCCGCTCAAGGCCGAACAACTTGATTACGATAAAAAATTCGCCAAGCGAAATCTCAAAGGACTGATTTGCGTCGGGGTCGCGCCGGGAATCTCCAATCTTTTGATAAGCGACCTGGCCGGAGATTTCGATTCCGTGGATACCGTCAAATTGCGGCTAGTGGAACACGTGGTGTCGCAAGACATAATTTCTTCCTGGTCTCCCGAGCTGGCGATAGAAGAACTTATGGAAGACGTTCCCGTGTACAAAAACGGCCGGTTCATAATGAAAAAGCCCTTTTCCGAAGAAGAGGCGTATGATTATCCGCCGCCCTTCGGCAAAGTGGCGGCGACCCTTATCAGCCAGGACGAACAGCTGACCATTCCCTTATTCATCAAAATCCGCAATATTGACGTGAAATCCGGCGGCGGAGACGTGGAGCCGATGAAACTGCTTTACCATTTGGGCCTGCTTTCGAAAAAAACTATCAGCGCCGGCGGGAAAAAAATCAAGCCCCTTGACTTGCTGAAAAAAATAATACCGCCGACGCCTTCGCCGGCGGAAATGAAAAGCATGATCGGGAAAGGCCGGATTCAAGAGGCGCGCTTCGGAATCGCCGTCGAAATGACCGGCAGAAAATCCGGCCGCCGCTTGGCAAAAAAGAGCTGGATCGTTTGCCCGTCCGTTTTTAAAATCAACGATTTAATGCCCGGCGCCACTTACATTTCCTATCCAACGGGACTGGCGGTTTATTTATTCGCTAAAAAACTGCGGGACGTCGAATTCGCGGGAGTGATTCCTCCCGAAGGCCTGGAGGCGGGCATCCGCTCCTCGGTTTTAAGCGCGTTTCTAAAAATAAGCGGTTCCCGGATGGGCAAAAAAAAGCTATGAACCCCAGTCCCAAAATCGTCTTTCTTGGCACCCCGGAGTTCGCCGTGGCG
>CAZICC010000007.1:0-14345 GCA_964537645.1 uncultured Candidatus Saccharibacteria bacterium
ATTTTCAAAAGCCGGCCATCCTTGAAGGAACTGACGCGGATATTCCGGCAACGGTAAATATTGCTTATCAACCGGTCGTTTTGGGAAATTTTCGGCAAAAAAATGGCGACTTTGACGATTCTTTTATCCAAGACAGTCGCCTTAATGCCCGGATACGTCCAATTTTTGATGATGATTTTCCTGAGGGGGCGGAAATTAACGTGCTCGCCGAAAATTTTCCGCCAGGCATCCAAATCTTCCTTAGCCGCGTGGGAAATGGCGCGGCGCGGTTGCAAAGAATGTTTTATGAACGCGATAATCTCCGGCGCCGTGTGCAAGCCCCCTTGCGTCGCCGCTTTCAGCAACGCAACCGCCTCCTCGGGAAACCTCCGGCCGAAGAGATGATGCCAGGCCTGGTGCGCCTTTATTTCGGTGCAGAGCCGCAAAGAACCGAGAAGCGCCTTAAATTTTCCCAAAGCTCCTTTTTTCTTCCTGGAACGCGGATCGCCGTTCTTCCTTGATTTGCGCAGTGACTTGGAAAACCGCCCTTTTCCGGACAATGGTTTATCCCTCCTCGTCGTCGACCGATTTTAAAAGAACGAAATCTATGCGCCCAAAATACCAAAAAATCGCTTGAAAGTCAAACCCTCTCGCCTAAAACTTATGCCTTTTAAGTGAAGATTAAATGAACGTAAAAAAAGCCGAAGATGGAATCTTCGGCTTTTTGTTTTAGTTCGGCTTAAATAGAAACGTCGTAATTGCCGTTGGCGTAAAGCACGCAGGCGACGGCGCCGGTTGACGGAGGCGCGTAGCCTTGTTCGGCTCCGTAAGTGCCCCAGTACTTGTAGAATGCCGGGGCGATTATGACGTACTGCTGTTTTTCCACCAGGCGGAATTCCACCAGCTTGCCATTCTTGTCAAATTTCCGTTGTCGGCAAATCCTGGTAATGGGATTAACATCCTCATTGTGCACATGTCCCATTACGTAAAACATGATAAACTCGGTGAAACTGGCCGGCTTGATGGCCGCGTTCAAACGTCCGCCCGGCGTGGCGCTGCCGGTCCGGCCGTGATGGACGTAGAAATTAAAAACGAAACTGTTCCAAATGATGTCAACGTAAACCGGCTCACTGAAATAAGGAATGCCGAGGTCCCGGCAAATTATCCACAAGGGGTCAACATCAACCTTTTTGATGGAGCGGAATTCGTGGCCGCCCGGAAGGCCGAAAAGAATCTTGTGGGCTATCGGCCGGAGCTTGTCTCCGAACCTGATAATCTGGTGTTTCGGGCGCAGAATCTGGCGGAAAATGGAAGTGCCGGGAGAATCCGCGTGGGCGTTCTCTATCATGTCCCCGCCCATGAAAGTGAAGACGTTGTCGTTCTTCCCTATCCAGTCAATGTATTCGTCCAATTTCTCCTCGTCGCAGCCCTCGGAACCGTAATGCGTATCAAACAAAGGCACGATCTTGATTTTCTCCCAAGACAAGCCGTCCGGGAAATGGACCCAAAGATACGGCTGGCTGTCGGGCTGGACGCGGTAACTCCAAAGGCGCGGCTTGATTTCGGGCGCTTTCGGAATTTCAAAGGCCCGCAGAATCACTTCGTTAAACGAGTTTCTGTGGCGGAAAATTTCAAAACCATCGGGTGCCTTCAGCATCAATTCGGCGGCCTTGTCGGGAGGGATGGAAAATTTTCGGCTGATTTCTTCAAGCGTCCTTCCCCGAGCCAGGAATTTCACCAATTCCGCGGCGTCAATCTTTTTTCTTCCGTTATTTCCGGCCATTGCGTTCCTCCTCTTCATCTTGTAACCCTATAGAAGGCGAAGCCGTAATCAAATGATAATCGCCGTCGCTTTCAAGCAAACAATCGGCCTGACTCCTGGATGGCGGGGTAATGCCCTTCTTCGCTTCTTCGCTAAAATAATACTTCTTAAAAGAAGGACAAATCACAAGATAAATCTTTTTATCTTTTATCAGCTCAAAATTCGTCCGATCCTGAACAACTTTCACCATTTTATCCTTAATACTGTCTTTAATGTGACTATAAACGATAAAATTTGTCCATTCCAGAAATTCAAGCAGCTGATACACGGCATTAAGTTTGTGGCCTTTTTTTCTCGCCGAGGAAGTGCCGTGGATGCAGAAGAAAGTAAAGATATGGCCCTCCCAATGGATTTCGACGTAAATGGGGGCCTTGAAATAATTCTCTATCCCCAATTCCCCGCAGACGGTTTCCAGCGGATCGTAGTTAATACCGGCCAATTCCTCTATCTTTTCCTCCTGGCACCCCTGCTGGGCCCAAAGAATCTTGTGGGCAATCGGCCTCAATTTCTCTATCAGGTCGTAAACATAGAAATCAAAGCTGTCCTTTTCGTCTTTGGCCGGCTTCTTGAAAATATCGCCGTTCAGGAAACAGAAAACGTGGGGCTCGCGGCCGATCCAGTTGATTCTTTCATCAAATCCCACCCGGTCGTGATCCTTCGCGCTGTCGTTGTAAAGCGCGTCCGAAACGGGAATAACCCTGATTTTTTTCCAGCCGAGGTTTCGCGGGAAAATAATAGCCGCCCCCGGTTTGCCCGTCGCTTCCTTGACGGAAGTCCAGACGCGCGGTTTCGTGTCCCGGCTGCCTTGCGGCAGAAAACGGAAAATATCTTCGCCGCTGGCGTTCGTCTGCTTCCTTAAGGAAAAATTTTCCGGCTTCAACGTCTTCAGGAGGCCGTCCAATTCTTCCCTGGACAATTCAAACTCTTTTTCAATTTCGGTGGTCGTGCGGTCCTTGAGCAGAAAAGCGATGAGTCTTTCCGGCAGAATCCGGATTTCCGGATTCGCGGCCGCCGGTCGCTTGGCCGCCGGCCGATTGGCCTTTTTTTTCGCTCCCGATTTTTTCGTCTTTGCAACTTTTTCGGCCATTCCGATTCCTCCTTTCCCAAATATGAAATTGTCAAAGGGCGTTATCTTATGTCACTGGTTCTAATTTATCAATAAAGCAGTTGGGTGTCAATGATTCGACGAATATCAGTCTCGCGGAGAAAATTCGCCAGACTACATTTGCCCGCCTCGACGCAAAGCCGAATTTTTGCCGCAAAACCAACAAGTAATAAAAACAACCGCTTTTAAAGCGGTTATCATGCGAGCAGGGATGAGGGGATCGAACCCTCTTTTTTCTTGCAGGGGCACCCCGATTCGAACGGGGAAGTCCACTTTTGGAGAGTGGCAGTTTGCCGTTGAGCTTATGCCCCCAAGCCAACGCGAAGCGTTGGAAATCCTAAATTTCTCGCTTCGCGAGATATTTATGTTCTTTGCGAATTCGGGCAACTTTGCTATTTCTTGGTCTCTTTGTGAACTGTATGCTTTCTGCACCAACGACAGAATTTTTTCAATTCCAATTTTTTCTCGGAAGTTTTTTTGTTTTTCCGCGACCAATAGGTAATCCGCTTGCAAGCCGCGCATTGGAATTTGATGAGATTGTCCTGGCTCATAGACTTGACTTATAACCTACAACTTACAACGGTCATTTGTCGTTAGTCGTTAGTCGTTAGTTGAATTGAGCCGTTGGTCGGATTTGAACCGACGACCTACTCCTTACCATGGAGTTGCTCTGCCAACTGAGCTACAACGGCGCCATATGGGCAGGGAGGGATTCGAACCCCCGAAGGCCAGAGGCCGACAGATTTACAGTCTGTTGCGTTTGACCGCTCCGCCACCTGCCCGAGCCACCTCTCGGATTCGGACCGAGAACCTTCACTTTACAAAAGTGTTGCTCTGCCAATTGAGCTAAGGTGGCAAAATCGCGAGGTTACAGGTCTTCCGCTTCCCGCGCGGCCGTTTTCCCGCTATCCGCCCGGTCTTCGTCCTCCGCTCTAAAAACGGACCAATAAGCGGCCGGCGAGGCCATAACGGATTTTTCCCTGATTTTTTTGAGCCACGAGAAAGTGCCGTTATCAACCTTCAGAGTCATTATCCTGAAGCGCCTTAAGAATTTTTCCAGCCGGACCAGCAGGAACATCTGAATTTTATCCGCGTTCAAACGCTCCAACAGCCGGCGCCAAACGTTTTTCAACCAGATACTCGCTCTCGACGGGATCAAAGGCCTTTCTTCTGTTTCCAAAGCCGCCAAATCCGGGAGTTTCCGGCTGACGATAACCAAGACCCCGGCGAGGCCCATAAACAAAGTGAAAAGAGGAATTAAATCGTACAAAATTGACTTGCGACTTACGACCTGCGACTTACAGCGATTTTTTGTTGTCAGTTGTTAGTCGTTAGTCGTTGGTTAAATTTAAAGTTCAAACCTGGCGAACCGCCCAATCTTGATGTTCTCTCCCAGTTTGGCGATGTGCTCCTTTACCAACTCCTCAACGGTGATGTCCGGATTTTTTATGAACGACTGCGACATCAGGCAGATTTCCTGGAAATGCTTTTTCAGCTTGCCCTCTATGATTTCGTTAACGACGCGCGCGGGCTTATCCAAGACGCCGTCAACCTGCTCCCGGAAAATCATTCTTTCGGATTCCGTTATTTCGGCCGGAATGGCCGACTCGTCAAGATACAAAGGATTCATCGCGGCAATGTGCATGACCAAATCGTGGGCGAGTCGCCTGAAGAGCTCGTTGCGGGCGACGAAATCGGTCTCGCACAAAATTTCCGCCATCGCCCCCACCCGCCCGTTGGAATGGACGTAGGCCTCCACTATTCCCTGCTTCGTTTCGCGCTCGGACTTCTTCTCGGCTTTTATTAAACTTTTTTTGCGCAACAGTTCAACGGCCCTGTCTCTGTCCCCGGCGGTTTCTTCAAGCGCCCGCTTGCAATCCATCATTGACGCGCCGGTTATGTCCCTTAATTTTTTGACTTCGTCCGCGGTAATCACTTTTTATAAAAAATCTCTAATCTCAAATCTCTAATCTCTAAACAATTTCAAGTGTCGAAATACAAAATAATTTAAAATTTTGAGTTTTGGATTTATTTAGAGATTAGAAATTAGGATTTAGAGATTAAATAGTTAGTTATTGAGAAATGATTTCGCCTTTTATCTCTTTTGATTTTTTGATGGTTTCTACGATTTTATCCATTATATATTTCACCGCCGGAACCGCGCTGTTGTTCGCCGGAATGGGCCAGTCGACCGGCGTTGGGTCGGTGTCGGTATTGACGATAGCCACGACGGGAACTTTGGTCCGGCGCGCTTCCCGCACGGCTATATCGTCCATCTTAGCGTTGACGACGAAAACGGCCGCGGGAGATTTGTCCAGGCCGACGATGCCGCCGAATTTTTCCCCGAGCTTTTCTATTTCCCTGTCAAATTCCAGGCGCTCTTTTTTGGTGTATTTCTGCAATTCGCCCGATTCCCTTTTTTTCAAGAGGTCCTTGTAATGATTCAATCGGCCGGAAACGACCTTGAAGTTAGTAAGCGTCCCGCCTATCCAGCGCCTGTTCACATAAGGCATTCCGAGAGGCCGCGCGGTTTCTTCAACAACGGTTCTGGCCGAAGGCGCGGTGCCTACAAAAAGAACCGCGCCGCCCTTTCTGACGGTATCGGCCAAAAAATTCAAAGCCGCCTCCAGGCATTCGGCCGTTTTGGCGAGGTCAATTATCTGGAAACCGTTCTGGACGGCATACACGTAGGACTTCATCTTCGGATGCCCCTTCGCTTTCTGCCGCCCCAGATGCAAGCCGGCCTGGGCCATTTCGGCCATCGCCGCCTCTTTATTTTTATTGTCGTTTTCAGTCATATCGCCGACAGAAAAACGCGGATATCAAACTGATAAACGTGGATTTTTAATAAAGTAGCCAAGAAATTCCGCCGGATATCAGAGTGAATCCATTAAAATAACACAACAAATACCATTTTATACCAATTAGAATACCTTGTCAATCGCCGAAACATATGATAGAATTGAATTCATATGAAAAAAGACTTGCACCCGGCATATTATCCGAAAGCCAAGGCGAAATGCGCCTGCGGCAATGTTTTTGAAGTCGGCTCCACGAAACCCGAGCTGGAAACGGAAATCTGCTCCGCCTGCCATCCATTTTATACCGGAAAAGAAAAAATTATTGATACCGCCGGACGGGTGGAACGATACAAGAAAATGGTAGAGAAATCCAAGAAAAAATAATTCCTACAAATTACAAATTGCCGCCGATTACGAATAAAAACTTGGATTAACGACTCATCGGCGCGTTTTTTAATTATTATTCGTAATCAGTTTTAATTCGCGATTGGTAGGATTATGGAAAGCCTGGAAGAACTGCGACAAGAATATGATTCAATCATCAAGCAACTCGGAGACCCCGAGGCGATTTCCGACACCCAAAAAACCGCGGCTTTGTCAAAACGGCTCAGCCAGATCGCCAAAATCCAAAGCTCTTTCCGGAAAGAAGGCGACGGCGAGACGCGCGAAGCGGGAGAGACGATAGTGGAAATCCGCGCCGGAACCGGCGGCGAGGAAGCGGCCATTTTCGCGGCCGACCTTTTCCGGATGTACAAAAAATACGCCGAAAAACAAGGATGGCGCTTCAACACCATTGATTCAAGCCCCACGGATTTGGGCGGCTACAGGGAAGCAATCGCCGAGATTTCCGGCGAAGGCGCCTACGAAAAACTGCGCCGGGAATCGGGCGTGCACCGAGTTCAGCGGATTCCCGAAACGGAAAAAAGCGGCCGGGTCCACACCTCCACCGCCTCGGTGGCGGTGATACCGCAGGCGAAATCCGGCGAACTCGCCATCAACCCCAAAGATCTGGAAATCACCTTTTCGCGCGCGGGCGGCCCCGGAGGACAAAACGTCAACAAAGTGGAGACCGCCGTGCGCGTCCTGCACAAACCCTCGGGACTGGTGGTTGGCTGCCGGTCCGAGCGGTCGCAAGCCCAAAACAAAGAAAAAGCCCTAAAACTGCTCCAGGCCAAACTTTTGGAAGAAGAGCGGCAAGCGCGGGAACAGGAGGTCGGCGAAGAACGAAGAAAGCAAATCGGCTCGGCCGAACGGGCCGAAAAAATCCGCACTTATAATTTTCCCCAAGACAGGATTACCGACCATCGAATCAATAAATCGTGGCACAATATTGAAAAAATCATGGAAGGCGAACTGGACTCCATAATTGAAGCGATGAAAGAATTGAATTAAATCCGGACAGCCAAAAACCGCCCCTCAGTGATCTTGGGGGCGGTTTTTTTTGACGAACGCGCGGCCGCGCGTCGCGGCGCCTGCCACTACAATTGCGCTTCAATGCTGGCGGTCAAATTAACGGCTTTGCGGGCGTAAATATTGCAATAATTACTGGAACAGGTCGGCTTGCCGCCGACGTAAGCCCGAGCCGCCCTATCCTCGGCGTCGCGCGTTCCCGCGCCGGCTCCCCGGTCGGCCAAAAAAAGGGCGGTGGCCATAAAAGCGTCCTCAAAGTTCCAAGGGGAAGGCGGATTGTGACCAGTCGCCTTGGCTATTCGCGCTTCGTAAGCCAACCAAGTGGTGGGCATAAACTGGGCGATGCCCAAAGCCCCGCCGCAGGCGCTAACGGAAGGAATCCTGCGGGACACCGGGGTTGAATCCGGATTAAGCCCGAGTTTTTTGGTAATGGCGAAAAAGGCGTCTTTAAGTTGTTCGGCCACGGTTTTTTTGCCGTAATTTATGTAGCATTGGTACATATCGTCGCGCCAATTCCCCCGGCCGACATTCATGCCCATCTCCGATTCAATTTCCATTATGGCCAGTAAAAACGCCGGCCTGACTCCCGTGCGGGCCGCGGCCAACCGCGCGTAATTGACCGCGTCGGCGGTGGAAATGCCGGCTTTTTCCAAATAACTCAGTTGCTGGCGCAGTTGCTCGAGTTTTCTTTTATCGCTCTCCAGCAAGGTCTTGTAGGTCGTTTCCTTGCTTTTTGTTTCTTTCAGAATTTCGTTCTTATTCTGCCTTTCCTTTTCCAAGGATCTTTTTTGGACGTCAATCATCGCCTTGAGCGACAGGACTTCGTTTTTCCGTTCACCCAGGTTGTACTTCTCGTCCATCAGCTCTTCCTTGGCTTTCTGTATGTCGGAAATGATTTGATAGACGTTGCTTTGCATCACGTCCAGAGAATTCAAGTCGTCAAACAATTCCGAGAGCCGCCGATTTTTCAAAAGCATTTCCAAAAGGGTTTTCTGGTCGTCTTCGTAAATCTGCTTGAGATATCCGCCAAGAACTTCCCGCTTTTCGGAAAGGACGACTTCGGCCTTGCTTATTTCCCCGGTTTTTCTGGAAATTTCAATCTGGATTTTCTGGATAGTCAGTTGGATTTGCTTGATTTCCAGTTCCAGTTGGGAGATTTTCTGGTTGAAAATACTGATGTCCCGCTGCAGAGAGACGGAATTCCGGCGGTATTGGTCAATCAACTTTTGGTGTTCTCCGATTTTCTTCCCCAACGCCTCAATCTCCTCTTGCAAGCTTTGTTTCAATTCGTCAACGGTGGCGGCTTCGGCGACAAACGGCGGAACGCCGACGAATATCAAACTTAAAAAAAGCCAAAGTAAAATGGCTTTTTTGGCGGACGACGAAAATTGGCCGAAAATGTTCATAAGGTTTTTATTGCTCTTTTTCGGCTTCTTCCTTCCTTTCGGCTTTCTTTTCCTCGGCCTCAACCTTCACTTCCTCCACTTTCTCAACCACTTCTTCCTTCAGGGCTTCAAGTTCGGCTTCGGACCGGGGCGGCTGGACTTGCGCCACAACCAATTCCGGCTCGGCCAAAATCTTGACTTTCCCCGAGGAGGCCCCTTCGGGGCCCGGAACCAAAAGGTCTCTGATTAAAATCACGTCTTCAAATGTGGCAAGAGACGAGATGTCAACGGTTATTTCGCGGGGCAAATCTGCCGGCAAGGCCTCCACCTCTATTTCATGGATATTTTTGACCAAAATTCCGTTTTCATTTTTAACCGCCGGGGATTCCCCCGCGAATTCCAAAGGCACCGCGGCCTTGATGACCTGGTCCATCCTGACCTGCAAGAAATCCAAATGAACGAGCTGGCCGCCGAGCGTGTCGCGCGCGGCGTCGCAAATCAAAACGTTCCTCTCCGAAGATTTATCGTCTTTTATTTTCAACTTAACGATGGTATTCTCGCCCGCCTCTTTGTAAATACGCTCCGCTTCTTTCAAACCAACCGCCAGCGCCATGTTTCCAACGCCCGGACCGTAGAGCACGGCCGGAACCAGCCCTTTTTTCCTGAAGGATTTTAATTTTTTGCCGAAAACATCTCTTATTCGGGCGTTCAAGGTCAATGATTGCATAGCTTTTATTTAAACTACCAGAAATTTCGCAGGGGGTCAAGATTGAATCGGGTTCGGCGGAGTCCGACCTTCCAGGACCTCAATAATGTTCCGCGCGGCCATTTCGGACATCTTGGAGCGCGTTTCCTCGGTGGCCGAAGCGGTATGGGGGGTTAAAACGGTGTTGGGAAGTTCAGCCAGCCCCGGAGCCATTTTCGGCTCTTCTTCAAAAACGTCCAAAGCCGCTCCCTTGATTTCGCCGTTCTTCAGGGCTTCCACGAGAGCTTTTTCGTCAACCACCGGCCCCCGGGCGGTATTGACCAGATAAGCCGTTTTTTTCATCATTTTCAGCTGTTCGGCGCCGATTAAATGTTTTGTTGCCGGAAGCAGCGGCACGTGAACGGAAATAAAATCGGATTCTTTGAGCAATGATTCCAAATCTCGGTATTCCAGACCGTATTCCTTTTCGAGGTTTTCGTCTCTTTTTATGTCGTAATAAATGATTTTCATTTCAAAGCCGTCGCGCATCCTTTTGGCCACGGCCGAACCTATGCGGCCCAATCCGACGAGTCCCAACGTTTTTCCGGCAAGATCGTTCCCGAGAAACATCATCGGGGCCCAGCCGAAAAATTTCCCGTCGCGCATGAACTGGTCCGATTCCACGATGCGGCGGGCGATGGCGAAAATCAAAGCGATCGCGTGCTCGGCCACGGTTTCGGTGAGCACGCCCGGAGTATTGGTCATAAAAACGTTGCGCTGCTTGGCGTCGGCCAGATTGAAATTGTCGTAACCAACGGCGTAATTGGCGACGATTTTCAGCTGCGGCCCGGCCGCGTCTAGCACTTCTCCGTTGATTTTGTCCGTCAGCAACGACAACACGGCATCCGCCCCTTTGACTTTCTGGAGCAGCTGCTCGCGCGGCAAAACGCCGTCGTAATCGCTGACCTCAACTTCAAATCCCTTCTCCCGAAGCATTTTTACGCCGGCCTCCGGAATCCGCCGGGTGATGAATACTTTAGGCATATTATTTTCCGCTTAATTATTATTTTTGGTTATTATTTGAAAAATTTCAAAGCGCCGGAGCGGAAATTTCCTTCAATTTTATTTCGCCGATTATTTTTTTCAGGTAAATCGGGTCTTTGACG
Organism: uncultured Candidatus Saccharibacteria bacterium; assembly: GCA_964537645.1. GTDB lineage: Bacteria > Patescibacteriota > Minisyncoccia > CAZICC01 > CAZICC01 > CAZICC01. The sequence continues at coordinate 10,354 of CAZICC010000007.1, forward strand.
CCGCGGAAGGCAATTTCCGGCCGCGCCCCGCCGGAACCGGCGGTGTAAAATTCCAAATCGCCGATATTCACTACCCGCCCCAACAAGCTCTGCCCAACCTCGAAATTCTGAATCCTTGAATGCGGAGTGGAAACGAAGCGGCGGCTCAAAAAGCTGAAGCCCTCTATGATTCTTTTGTCGGTAACGTAATAGGTGTGGGCGATTCTCAAAATTTCCGCGAGACCAAAAATCATAAAACCCAAAACGGCCGACGCCGAAACTATCAAAGCGCCGAAAGGAAGCCCGCCCCGGTTCCCGAAAACGGCCAAAAAACCGGGAAACAGCGCCGAAACCGCGGCCGCCGCCGGAACGATTCCGGCGGCAAAATACATCTGCCAGAAATGCCATCTGGAAGGATGGAATTTTTTAATCAATTTTTCGTTTTCGAAAATTATGGACACATTCCTTCGCTCCCGAACAATTTTATTTTCTCCTCAACCGTTTTTTTGACCGCCTCAATCGCCGGCGGCCAGATTTTGTAGGGCGTGGTTTCCCGGCTTTGATTCAGGACGTCGCGCAGGGCGTTGACGTAAGCCAAGCGGAGTTCGGTGTTGATATTAACCTTGGCGACGCCGTTTTTTATTGACTCTTGAATTTCGCCGGCTGAAATTCCCGAACCGCCGTGCAAAACCAGAAACGCGCCAACTTTGGCGCGGACGGCCTTAAGGCGCCCTATGTCCAGTTTTTCCGCGCCCTCCAAGCCCTTGCCGAAAACGCCGTGAATATTGCCGCAAGAAATCGCCAAAGAATCAACGCCTGTTTCCCTCGCGAATTCCGCCGCCAAATCCGGATCCGTAAAATCGGATTCTTTCAGCTCAATCGCTTCGGCATGCAATTGCGAACCGCCCAGCACTCGGCCCAGTTCGCCTTCCACGACGGATTCCGGATTCTTTGATTTCACGTATTCAACCACTTGTTTGGCGATTTTCAGGTTTTCCTCGTAAGGCAGTTCCGAGCCGTCGAAATGAATGCCTGTATAACCGGCGTCAAACGCCGCTTTGGCCGCTTCAAAACTCTTGGAATGGTCGGCGTTGAGAATAACGGGCAGGCCCGTTTCTTCCCGCCACGCCCGGGCAACGGCCGCGATCTGACGGAGCCCGATGAATTTCCTCTCTCCTTCGGAAGTGCCCAAAATCACGGGTGAACGCAGCGCCGCGGCGACCTCGCAAACCGCCCGGATTTGCTCCAGATTGGAGACGTTGAATTGGCCGACGGCGTAACCGCCCGATTGGGCATCCTTCAAAATTTTTATTGGCGAAAAAATCATTTTTATAAAATTATACCGCTATTGTTTGGAAATTGGAATTTGAAAATTGGAAATTTCATAATGTTATGTATCCTTTTATTAAATTTTCTTTTATCAGCCGCTCCATTTCTTTTCCGCCCATGTATTCTATGAATATGCGGTTCCAAAGCGCCTCCTGGTGGTGGTAAAGGTATTTTATCATTTCTTTTTCCTTGACCACCGCCATAATGTTGTCTATCAGGTCAAAGCTTATGAGGCTCACTTTGCCGGTGTTTTTGGAAATGAAAAAATCGCCTATCCAGTCAAGCCCCACCCAAAAATTCAGGCGCAGGCCGGGATAGCGCCTCGCGAGTTTGGCTATGTCCCGCTCCGCTTTTTCCCAATGCATCGCCTCGGGGCTGACATGGGGCTCGAAAAGGCGTGGATCGTTTTCGTCGTCTTTGGCGAGATATTGCTGAAGAATCCGCCAATTCATTTTTCCCGAATCCGGCAGCGGCCCGATGGGAACATCGCCGCGCAAAAAAGAAATGAACTGCTCCGCGAAATTTTCCTCCTTGGCTATTTTTTGGAAAAGCTCGGAATAAAAAGTCACTTCGTGAAGATAATGGAGCAAAAGGCCGAAGACCCTCAAGGTTTCTCCCGGCGTGTCAATGGGCAGGGGAATCACGAAAATCACCCCTAATTCCTTGAGATGGCTCACGTTATGGTATTTCTTTTTCATGAACTTCTCGGCGAGTTTCAGCCATTTCCCGTGAAGCGGGATGATTTCTATCTCGCGTTTTTCGAAGTCCTCGGGCCCGACTTTCGCGTACACCTTGGAAAACGCTTCGTGCATCCATTCCTTGCTTTCAACGAAGCGCAAAGCGGCGAAAATTTCGGAGAGATTTTCCTTGAACAGCAATTCTTCCGCGTCTTTATAGCCCAGGCCCTGGATAATGTTGGGCGGCGGATTATCGCGCAAAATCCGCGCGGCGCGCTCTTTTTTGAGAAAAAAGCCCGGCGGCGCCTTGGCCAATTTTTTGGCCGCTTCGCAAATCGCCTTGCATTTTTCCGGGCTTTCGAAATCCGGCTCGTTGAAAAGCTCGAATAATTCCTGGTCGCTGGCTTTAAGCTCTTCCAAAACCGCCTTGTAAACATCCTCGGCCGGCGGCAAAGGCCGCCGCGACAAACCGAGCGATTTCATGGTTTTTTTGACCCTTCTGTCGTTTTCCCTGCAAATTTTCCTTATAACGCCTTTTTTGCCGGAAAGAGCCGACATTTTCTGTTCGATTTTAAAAACTTCTTCCGGCTCAATCCGCAAAATTTTGGCGATTTTATAATAATAGTCCTCCATAAAAATTGGTTGGATTGATTGAATGATAAATTACCGCAGTTTTATTTTCTTAATTTTCAGCGGCCTGAAGCGCTTTCTGAACTCTGCTTCGGTGAGCAACCCCGCCTTGGCGCCGATATGCTCCACTTTGGAAGTGGCGTTGGCCGCGCCGAGCGATATCGCGCGCTCAACCGCCTCCGGCGGCAAATTTCGAATTTCGAATTTCGAATTTCGAATTTGATGATGTATGAGCCCGGCGAGAAATCCGGAGCCGAAAGCGTCGCCCGCGCCGGTGCGGTCCGCCACTTTTTTCTCTTTGTAAGTGCCCGCCTGATAGATAAATTTTCCGTCCGAAGCCGAAAGCCCTTCCGGGCCCTTGGTCATCACGGCGATGCCGGGAATCAGTTCATCAAATTTTTTGAAAATCTCTTTTTCTTTTTGAAAAGGAATGCCGGTCAGATAAGAGGCCTCTTCCTGGTTGCACTTGAAAACGTCAACATGTTTCAGCAGCGGCTTCAGTTTTTTAAGCCCCAGTTTAATCAAGGAAGCGCTGGGGTCAACGGCGATTTTTATCTTGTTTCTGGCCACGAACCTGACGAGCGGCTCAAAAAGTTTGGCATTCTCCCCCCCCAACGGCGCGATGTAAAACCATTTGGCTTTCAGCCGTGGCCAGGGCAATTCGTTTTTGCGCAATTTCTCCGAAACGCCCCGATAAACCAGGACCGTCCGCTCGCCCGAAGGCGCTATCATAATGATTGAATAGGCGGTCGGCAGTTCCCTGGAGACTTTCACGAAGCCGGTAAAAATCTTCTCGTCCGCCAATTCCCGTTTTATCGTTTCGCCGGAAACGTCGTCCCCCACTTTGGTGAGGCAGGCGGTTTTCAGGCCTTGTCTCGCGAAAGTGGCGGCGGCGTTCGTCGCCCCTCCGCCGGTGGTGAAAACGATTTCCGGGATTTCAATCTTTGAACCCAGCGACAAACAAACGGCCTCGCCGGTCTTGAAGCGCTTGTCTTTGATAACCTTGAAATCCCCGCTTTTCAGGAAAGCGTCGCGCGTGGCCGTGCCGATGGCGATGACGTCAAAAATCATTTTATTTTAGACGGAATAGCGCGGATATCAAACGGATTTACACCGAATTTTTATAAGCCGCTATTAGTTGAAAGTTGTTGGTTTTGGCAGCCGGTTTGGTAAATAGTCTAAAGTTTTTGGAAGAATTCAACCAAAGACCAATGACTTTTAACTAAACTGGCGGCTCTGAACCTTAATAACCCTTTCCGAGTGGTTCTATCAGATATCCGTGAAAATCCGTCGGCATGTTCATTCTACCAAAAATTATCCGGATAGCCAAATAAAAACTGTGGATTAAATCGGGGAGATAAAAAAACCGGGGACGTT
>CAZICC010000008.1:0-14262 GCA_964537645.1 uncultured Candidatus Saccharibacteria bacterium
AGTTCCCTTTCCCCGGCTGACTTACAAGGAAGCGATGGAAAAATACGGCTCCGACAAGCCCGACTTGCGCGAAAACAAGGAAGACAAGAGCGAGCTGGCTTTTCTATGGGTGACGGATTTTCCGCTTTTTGAACATTCCCAAACCGAGAAAAAACTTGTCTCATCGCATCATCCTTTCACTTCGCCAAAAGACGAAGACCTGTCCGGCCTGGAAAAGAAACCGGAAAATGTCCGGGCCAAGGCCTACGACATCGTTTTGAACGGATACGAGATAGGCGGGGGCTCGGTCAGGATCCATCGGCGCGATGTCCAGGAAAAAATATTCAAAATCCTGGGAATTTCCGACGAGGAGGCCCGGCGCCGGTTCGGCCATATGTTGGAGGCCTTTGAATACGGCGCTCCGCCCCACGGCGGCATCGCCCTGGGCCTCGATAGATTATTCGCGATTTTGGCCGGCGAACAAAACATCCGGGAAGTAATGGCTTTCCCCAAGACCGGCGACGCCCGCGATTTAATGATGGGCGCGCCGTCGGAAATAGACCAGAAACAATTGAAGGAAGCGCATATAAAACTTGCGGCCTGAAATTTAAAACATGGGACATAAAGCAAAGATTTTTGAATAAAAGTTTCAAGTTTCATGCTTCATGTTTCAAAAATCATTTTATGATTATCCAACGAGAAAGGACATTGGTTTTAATAAAGCCCGACGGAGTCCAGCGCTCTCTTATCGGTGAAATAATAAAGCGCTTTGAAAGAACCGGCTTAAAGCTAATGGGGCTTAAATTCATCATTCCCGACGAAAATACGGTGAAGCGCCATTATCTTGCAAATGAAAACTGGCTGAAAAACGTCGGTAAAAAATCCCTGGCGGCGTACGAAAAAAAAGGAATGAAGCCGCCCTGCGACGACCCGGTCAAATGCGGCGAAATCATCCTGGAACGGCTGATTAAATTCATGATTTCCGGGCCGGTAGTGGCGATGGTCTGGCAGGGGAACGAAGCGGTCGGCATCGTCAGGAAAATAACCGGCGGCACCGAGCCGCTTTCTTCGGATGTGGGGACCATCAGGGGCGATTTCACCGTTGACTCCTACGGTTTGTCGGACACCGACGACCGGGCCATCAGGAATCTGATTCACGCCTCGGGCGCTCCGGATGAAGCCGAAAAAGAAATCAAAATCTGGTTCAAGGATAATGAAATTCTGAAATACCGGCTGATTCAGGAATCCGTCATCTACGACGTCAACCTGGATGGAATAAAAGAGTGAGGAAATTTTATTAAAGCAAATCTTTTTAAAACTGATTAAAACAGAAGAAGCAAAAAATCCCCGCTCTCGCGAGCGGGGATTTTTGGACTGATTGAATTATTCCGTCGGCGTCGGAGCGGGGGTCGGAGATTCGGTCGGGGACGGAGCGGGAGTCGGAGTGGGAGTGGGAGTGGGAGTCGAAGTGGGGCTTGTCGTCGGCAACGGCTTCATCATAATCAGCAAGGCCTGAATTTTGGAAAGAGTCCTGTCCCAAACGCCACGCACCAAACCGGTCATGCCGACTTGCAAATCGGCGAAACTTTTCGCCTCTCGGCCGATGAAAATCCTGGTTTCGTTGCTTGTAGTTACCGTCTGAACGCCTCTCTCCTTAGTTTCCAAGGCGAAAACATCGGGAGAAATAATGGTTTTAATCTCGCCCTGAAAAACGCCGTGGAGTTTCTGAATGGAAACATTGCGAATCGTCCGGGTAGTAATGGCGGAATAATCGCCCGCGTCCATGAAGCCGTGGACGTTCACGATGTCGCCCGCCGAAAATTCGGAAAGCTTGGAAGCGCCCCAATGATGGCGGACGATATTTGTGTCGGGCGAAATAGCCGCTTTATATTCCGCGTTGAAAATTTTGACCTTGATGAAAGCGCCGTCGCCGGCGATTTCGGTAATGACACCGGCCTTAATCAAGGTTTCAATCCGGCCGTTTCCCAATTCCACGAGCGAAAGATGCTGCCTTAATTCCATGGCGGGAATATTGGCGACATTTCTTATGTCTCTTATCGCTTCCTTTATTTCTTTTTTAATCTCTTTGGCTTCCTGTTTCGCGTCTTTTTGCGCCGAACGGAGCTGATTGGCTTTTTCCTGGAGAACCCTCAATTGCTCGCGCAATTGTTCAAGAAGCTGCAATTGGGCGGCGGAAAAACGACTCGCTCCGGAAACCGGCGCCGCCGTCATCCCCAAAAGCCCGACTGCCAATATCAAAGTAATTATTTTTTTCATAAAAATTTCGCGAATGTATTGCGTTATTTTTTTCGACCTTTAAGCTACAATTTATCATACCCTGAAATCGGATAAAAAGTTTCGCTCTCCCGATTTATCCACTTGCCCGGTGCCACAACTCTGTTGTAAAATCTTCTGATAGCGTTAGCATTGAATGCGTTGTTTTGTAAATATGTCCTCGCTGACAGCAAGAGTGTTGTGGCACCGGACTTGCCTTATTTTTCGGCGGCAAGGTATAATATGAGCAAGAAATAAAGAAACCGGTTTCTCGCGCTCTTGATTGATTTTGGGTCAAATCGTTCTTTCAGGGAGTCCTACATCGCTGCCGTTCCGAGGAACGGCGCTGCGGATACCCACTTGGCTTTTGCCAAATTCATCATCAGGGGCGCGAAAAGCCGGTTTTAAAAACAGCCTTCTAAGAATGGTTGTTTTTCTCAACTCCAGACAATCGTTTCACTTGTCAAAAAGTAGCGCCGCGCCCAAAATGCCGGCTTTGTCGCCCAATTCGGAAACGACCACCGGCGTATTTTTGGCCTTCGGCGAAAGCGCCAGTTTTTTGACGACCCGCCGGGCCGGACCGGTTAAAAGCTCGCCGGCGCGGGCAAGCCCGCCGCCCAAAACGATTATTTCCGGGTTGAAAATGTTGACGATATTGGCCAGACCGACTCCCAGATAAACGCCGATGATTTTATGGATTTTCAGGGCCTTTTTATCGCCCTTTTTCGCCGAATCTTCCAGTTTTTTCGCGTCTTTTATTCCGAAAGCGGCAAATCCTTTTTTGGAAACAAAATCCTCAAAGCTATATAAATTATTCAATAATTGTTTCGGATTTCGGATTTCGGATTTCGGATTTATTTTGATTATCGTGTGTCCGATTTCGCCCGCGCTGCCATCCCGGCCGCAATAAATTTTCCCGCCAATCATTATGCTGCCGCCGACGCCCGTGCCTAAAATTAAACCTACGGAATTTTTTTTGTTTCTGGCCGCCCCGAATCTGGCTTCGGCTCGCAAAAAACATTTGGCGTCATTGCCGACGCGAACCGGAATTTTAAATCCGTCCTCAATCGCTTTTTTTAAATTCAGGCCGTTTAATTTCGGCAAATTCGGCGATTTGATAATCTTTCCGGCGTCAATCACTCCGGCCATGGCGACGCCAATGCCTTTGATTTCCGATTTCCGGCTCGCCAATTCCCGGATGGCATCAAAAACCGCCGCCAGAAAATCTTTCTTGTTTTTCGGCGTCGGAAGGGTTTTTCTCCTTAAAATTTTATTTCCCCGGACCAAGCCGGCGTCAATTTTGGTGCCGCCGATGTCAAAACCGATATACATATACATAACTTACAACTTACGACTTATGACTTACGACGGTCGTTTGTCGCCAGTCGTTGGTCGTTAGTCAAATTAAAACACCGTTTTCGCGAGATTCCAGTATTGAGGATGACCAGCGTTTTTCATCCACGCCCACCATTCAACGCCCCAAAGGAAATTTTGGGGCAGGCCGACCCGGCGGCTGTAATCAACGTGTTCCAGCATTTCTCTCAAGGAAAAGAAATTTTTCGCCTCCAGGGCGCCCATGTCGTAGGCCTGAATCGGGCCCCATGGCTCGGCCTGCAATTCAACGCCGATAACGGGTTTTTTGCCGAAGAAGAAATTGGCCGCGCCCTGCCTCAGCCAGAAAAAAGCCGGCGGCAAAGGATAATTCCAAAATCCCAACTTCGGATTCCAAATTTTCCGGTACATCGTGGTTCCGAAAATATCGGCCCGGCGGTACGACCGGAACCAATCCCCCAGTTCGCCGGAATCGGTGACAATCACCGGCCGGCTGTCCAACGATTTAACCAGGGCGATTTCCCTATCCAACAATTTTTTATCCAGATTGGGGCACTCGCCGAATCCTTCCAGAAACGGCTCGTTTTCCACCTGCCAGGCGACGACATTTTCAAAATCTTTGTAATGGCCGACGACCGCCTTCACGTATTTCAACAAAGATTCACTAAATTCATTCTGGATTTGAACCCAACGAGGCGCGTGGCATTCCGGCCAGCGGGGTAGACGCAAACCAACGGTTAAAATAACTTTTGCTCCGCGATTCCCCGCTTCTTTAACCTGCCAGTCAAGGGCCTGAAAATCAAACACAGATTCTTCCGGTTCAATTTCGTCCCAATAGGCCGGAAGGCGGATAAATTTCACGCCAAGATTGTCCAAAACTTCCGAATAAGTTTTCCGCCAGTCCAACTTGTAAAGAAGCGCCTGTTTCTTGCTGAAAGTGACGCCGAATTGGGGCGAGGCGGCCGGCGTATTATGCCAAAATCCGTAAATTGCCAGCATAAAAATCGACCAAACCAAAAAAACCAGAATCGCCGCCAAGAAAAAAACGATTTTCTTAAATATCCGCCAAGTCATTGTTTTTGCAAATTGAAGCGTAATAATCGGCGCTCGGCCGCTTGCGGCGCTCCAGGGTCCGGTAATCCACTTCAAAAAGCCCGAACCGCGGCCAGAAACCTTTGTCCCATTCAAAATTATCCAGAAGCGACCAGTGGAAATACCCCCGCACATCAACACCTTCGCGAATCGCCTTATGAATCCATGCCAAATGTTCTTTAATGAACTTCGCCCGTTTTTCGTCTTTAGCGTCGGCCAGGCCGTTTTCCATGACGTAAACCGGCTTGTTGTACGCTTTTAAGCCCTTTAAAACATGATAAATGCCTTCCGGATAAATTTCCCAACCCAAATCGGACATCTCTTTATTTTCGTTTTGATTGAATCTTCCGTTTTTGACGCGGCTGTGAAAATAATAATTTAATCCGATAAAATCCGAATGCAGCCGGGTTTTGTTCAAAAATAAGCAATTCCACCAAAAATCCGCGCCCTTTTTCAAAAAATAATCCGGAAGCCGATTTTGATGGGCCTCGAAATAAACATTGTTTTTGGCGATGCCGACTTGAAAATTGGAATTAATTCCCTTGAGAATTTTATGGATTCGTCGATGGGCCCAAATTAAATTCATAAGGACTTTTAAATAAAGAAAGGGGCTTCTTTTTTTATGGGGCCAAAGGCCTTTAAGATAGGAGGCGGCGTAAATTTCCGGCTCGTTTAAAGTAATCCAAAATTTAATTTCCGAACCCAATTCTTCAGCCATTCTTTTGGCGAATCTTTCAAAATAAAAAAGATTTTTCCCGCTTTGAAAACCTCCTTTTTTGGCAACCCAAAGGGGCAGGGTCCAATGCCAAAGGGTTACGAACGGCTCCAGGTTTCTTTGCCGGCAGGCCCATAAAATCTGGCGGCAATAATCGATCTCGCTTTGGTCAAATTTTCCCTCTTCCGGCTCAATCCGCGACCATTCAACGGAAAAACGGAAAGCGTTATTGCCCAGAGAAGCGGCTAAATCCAAGTCGCTTTCAAAACGATTGTAAAAATCGCAGGCGCGGCCGGAAACGTAATTTTCCGGCCGGAACATTTCCGGAAATTTTTCCCGCTGCCAAAGTTGCCAGCGATTTTCCGCTTCCTCGGCCAGACGCCCGGCGTTATCGTTTTCCCATTCGGCCCAATCGTTGTTATTGCCCCCCTCAACCTGATGAGTCGAAGTCGCCGTCCCCCACAAAAATCCTTTTGGGAATTTCAGTTCCATGCTTTAATTTTAACACAAAAATGTCTTTTTTAAAATTAAAATAAAAGCGGTTGCCTAAGGCGACCGCTTTCCGCGTTATTCCTTATGTTTTCTCCGGATCCTGAATCCCCAGGGAACCAAGGCCACCAGGGTATAATCGCCGGTCAGATATTTCCGGGCGGCTTCCTGGATTTCCTGGGCCGTGATTTTATTGATTATTTCCGGCAATTTTCGGAAATCGAAAGACCATTTTTCTATCTCGCTGCCCAAAGCCGTCTCGGCTCGATAGTCAATGTCGGCGAGGTCCCGCTTCATCTGCGATATCAGCCAGCTTTTGTATCCTTCTATGTCTTCAAGCGGAGCGTTGCGTATTTTTTTGATTTCTTCAAGAATCAGACGCCTCGCTTCCAGGAACCGGTTCGGATTGCCGATTTGAACGTCAAGATGAAATACCGAAAAATCGCCCAAATTTTCCACGTCGCCCTTCAATCTGTAGCCCAGACCGCGCGCCTGTATCAGTTTCAGGTAAAGCTTGGAAGAGAGGCCGCCGCAAAGGATGGAATTGAGTAAAATCAGCTTCGGCGCGTCCGGATGGCTGAAGGCGGGCGTCAAATACCCGAAAACCAGGTAGCTGGAGGTGATGCCCTTGCGTCGTTTCAGGACCGAAATTCGGGAATAATTTTTGGATTCGGGAACCTTTATTTCCGACGGCGAAGCCGGGCGCTTTCTCAAGCGGCCGAAAGTTTTTTTGGCCGTCCGGAAAAGCTCCCTCTCGTCAAATTTCCCGCAAACGGAAATCACTATGTTGTCGGGCCGGAAATGCGAATTTTTAAAATTGACGATTTTGCGCCGGCTTAACTTCTTTACGGATTTGGAAGTGCCCAGAATCGGCCTTGTGAAAGAAGTGCCGCGGAACAAAACCGCGAAAAAACTGTCCAGGCAAAATTCCATCGGCTTGTCTTTCCGGTAAGGGATTTCACTCAAGATGGATTGCTTATCCCGCTTCGTTTCTTCAATGTCGTACTTTGAATTCTTGACCGCCCGGTAAAGCTCTTCTATGGCCAAAGAAAGATGCTCGCAGGGCCCCTCGGCTTTAAAATCAATGATATTGCGGGCGGCGCCGGCGTTGAAGTCAATGCCGTTGTGGTTGAAACTCTTGATGATTTCTTCATAATGCCTTTTACCCTGGCTCTTGAAAGCCAGATGTTCAATCAAATGGGAAATGCCCTGATTTTTGGCGTCTTCGTAGCCGCTGCCCACCTTCACGCCGACATGAACGGAAACCATTCCCTCGACGTTTGGCCTTTTTTCGGCGATAACCAAAAGTCCGTTCTTCAAGGTCTTTCGCAGAATTTCCGGCATCGTTTCTCACCGCCTTTCCGTGACGATTGGCAATTCTTATTTTTAAAAGAGCCGAGATTGTTCTATTGAAAAATTAACAAAAAATTTCGGGTGAGTCAATAAAAAAGTCGCCCCGGCTCTCAGGGCGACTTTAATTATTCATTTCTTCTCGTCTTCTCGTTTAACGCGTATTTTAGAACCTGCCTCAATCTGTCCAGGCCTTCTTTTAACTCCTCCTTGGTAATGGTCAGCGGAGGCAGAATCCGGATGCCGGATTGGCCGCAACGCATCAGAATCAAACCCCAATGGGGCGCCTCGGCTTCGATTTTATCGCGAAGTTCCGGAAATGGCGCCATTTTTTCTCCTTTGTCGTATATCATATCGAAGCCCTGCATCAAACCGAAACCCCTGATATTCCCCACGAAAGAAGGAAATTTTTCTCTCGTCTTCAATAATTCAACCCGCAGAATATGGCCCATTTTTTCGACATGACGGATCAAGTTGTGTTTTTGGATATAATCCAGGGTGGCGCCGGCCGCGATAGCCGCCAAGGCGTTGCCGCCGTAAGTGGACGAATGCCTGCCTTTTTCCCGCCAATCCATTTCTTTGGGAAACCACATTGCCGCGAAGGGCATGCCGGAAGCAACTCCTTTGGCCGTGACGACAATCGTCGGTTTGAGCATCGGGTAATGCTCGAAAGCCAGATATTTTCCGGTCCGGGCGTTGCCGGTTTGCACTTCGTCGAGAACAAGATAAAGGCCGCGATTTTCCGCCAGTTCTTTTTGGATGAATTCGGCGGCCGCAAAATAAAGCGGATTAAGCCCGCCTTCGCCCTGAATGATTTCCATAAAGACGGCGCCGTATTCCGAAAGGTCCAGCGACCTTATCTCTTCTTGAAAAACCTTGAAAGTTTCGGCGTCTTTCGGGAAGGTCAGGTGGGTCGCCAGGGCGGCGCGAAGATGCCAGGGATAATCCTTGATATGCGCTTCTTTGGTCAAAAGCGAAAAAGCGCCCATGGTACGGCCGTGAAAAGCCCCCTTGAAACCGATGATTTTTTGCCTGTCCGGCCTGTTGGCCCATGTCAACTTCAGAGCCGCCTCCACGATTTCAGCGCCGGAATTGGCGAAAAACATCTTGAATTCGCGCTTTTCTCCCAATTTTTTTTCGAAATACAATTCCATCCGGCGGGCCATTCGCTTGGCCAATCCGACAGCCCAGGGATTATGAAAATCGTGATGAATGAAGTTCAAAATTCCGGTTTCGAGTAAATGCGAAGTCATCGGTTCAATGATCGCCGGATTGCCAAATCCGGCATTACTGACGCCGACACCGGCCACGAAATCAATAAATTCGTTGCCGTCAACGTCCCAAACTTTGGCGCTCTTGGCCTTGGCCGGAACGATAAAAGACGAAACCGTTGTCGTGGCGTAATATCTTTCGCCCCAACGAATGACTTTCTTGGCTTTCGGCCCGGGAAAATTATCGTTGCGAATATAAACTCTTTTTTTTCTCATCGCCAAACCTCCTGTCGTTATATATAAAAATTTTTAAGGAACGGTTGTCTCTGCTTGCGTTTTAGCAAAAATTTCCCGCTTTGTCAATAAAATAAAAGGCCTTCCGAAAAATTTTTCGGAAGGCCAAGAATCCAAAACTTTAAAAGTTTTGAAGTTCCAAAAATAAGTTCTTACTTGCGGACGACCGCAAAGCGGCAAGGCCTATGCCAACCACCCCCGAACCAACGGAGGTGCAGTCTGCGCTCGGAACCGCACCTGTGGAGGTACGGAACGTAGCAGTCGCCGCTTGGAGACCGCCACACGGAGCCAAGAGCAACAACAGGAAATTCCCACTGGATATTCGGGTATTTGGCGCCGAAAGCCAAAAATTCATGAATCTCGGCCGGCCGATAGCCCATCTTGCCCAGTTCGCGCAGCGCTTCGCAGGAACCGATGGCGCGGCCAAAACGGATGAGTTCAATCGCCACTTCGGCTTTTCCGGTTCTTTGGGTCGGGAAATGCCTCGAGGTGATGTCGCTGTTTGACCAGTCGTAACAGCCAAGGTGGACAAGCTCCTCAACGCTCATCCCGTAATCTACGGAAACGGTATAGATGTTATTTGATTCTACCTGCCCTAACGTCAATTCTCCGTACTCCATAAAATCTCTCCTTTCTCCGACTGCTTGCCGGAAAACTTCCCTCTGCCCGAGGTTGTGGGGGCCGCTCTTTTGCGGCTGTTTTTATGCCTCCATGCTCTCCATGCTAAAGAACAATTATAACAATATTAATCACTTTAAAAATAATCTGTCAACTATTCACGCTACCTCCGATTCTCTTCTTAATTTTAAAGTTTAATGTTGTCTTTTTGCGGGTTATGAGGCCGAAGCGGGCACGGTGGTCGCCTTCGGCGACCGAGCGAAGGCCGAATCCCTGAGTCCGCCTCGCCCCGAAGGGGTCCTATGAGGACTGGGGCGGACGAAGAAAACAAAAAGGCAATACCAAACTTTAAAATTATATTCTCTCAACATACCTTATCTCCCAAACCCCCAAATCCGGCGTCAGCTCAACGGCGATGACGCCAATCTGCCACTCCTGGTCTGGCGGATAGCGTTTTTCCGAAAGATAGGCAAGGGCCGCCCTTTTAATTCTTTTTTGCTTCCGCCAATCCACCTTGTCTTCCGGCCTATTGACAAAATCCGCAATTTGTGTCTTAACCTCAATAAAATGCAAGGATTTCCCTTTTTGAGCGATTAAATCAATTTCACCCCAAGGTTTGCGATAATTCCGGCCGATAATCAGGAATTTATTTTTACGCAGGTAATTCTCGGCGATTTGTTCACCAATTTGACCGATTTTTTGTTTATGAGTTCGCATAACAATATTTTTTGAAGTTTTTAATGTTTCACGACGAACTTTGATTAATTTCCGCATTTTTTACGGCTTTTAAAGGTTTCACGACAAACATTGAGAATGTTTCACGCCCAAAGGGTTTCCATCGGGACTATGTTTCGCGCTTTCAATGTTCGCCGTTAAACATTTAAAAGCATGAAACGCGTTAAACATGTTCGCCGACAAACATTTTCAATGTTTCACGCAATGTTTCACATCATCTTTGTCGTCTTGTCAATAGTTTGTCTGCTAAATCGGAAGTGAGATTTCCGCATTTTTCCGCATTCGGAAATAATCCACTCATTGAATTAAACTTGACAAATTTCAATAAAAATTATCCAGTATCAATGTTATCGGCGACACGACGCAATGGTTCCACGCTGACCATGCTGACCATAATATTCTTTTCTCCGGCCGGAAGTCAAATTTTTGGTTTCCGACATTGACCAAAGCGACCGTTTGGAATAAAATTAAAGCAGGTTCAAAAATTAACTGAAGCAAAATGACCAAAAAAATAATTTTAACCATTGTCATTGCCGGAATGGTTCTTTTCGCGCTATATCGGATTTTCAAAAAAGAAGAGGTTTCGTTCGCTTTGTTTGAAGTCGCCCGAGGCGACGTCGTCCAGGAACTTTGGGAAACGGGCCAGGTGCAAAAAGGAGAAACGCGGGGAGAATTAAAGAAATACGCGTTAAAACCAACGAGACGGTGGCAAAAGGACAAATTCTGGCGAATCTGGATATCGCCGACTTTAACATTCAACTCCAGGGGGCGAAAAGCGCTCTTGAACTGGCGAAATTGAACCTGGAAAAGCTTTTGGCCGGCGCCGGCCCGGAAGAAATAAAAATCGCCGAAGCGCGGGTTGAAATCGCCCGGGTCGGCGTTGAAGAAGCGCGCAAAAATCTGATTGACAAGATTAGGGACGCTTACGTCAAATCCGACGACGCGGTGCGAAATTACGCCGACAATCTTTTTCTTCGCCCTCAAACCGCCAGTTTGCAACTGAAACTCCCCGTGTTAGACGGCTCTTTGAGAATTAAAATTGAACAATCAAGATACCAGATCGAAAGCGCTCTAAATAAATGGCAAAATTCCGTAAACGGCCTGAACGCTTCCGGCGTCCTAAACCCGTCTATCACGGAAGCTAAAAATAATCTCGGCCAGATATTTGAATTGTTGAACAATCTGGCTCTGGCCGTCAACGCCACGCAACCTAACGGCATAAGCCAAACGGCTCTGGATAATTACAAAACCTACGTTTCCGCGGCCAGAACCAACCTGAATACCGCCATCACCGCCTTGACGACGGCCGAGGAAAAACTGAAAACCGGCGAAGCCGCCAAGACCTTGGCGGAAAACGAATTGGCTCTGAAAAAAGCCGAAGCCCGCCAAGTGGACATAGATTTATATGAAACCCAGATAAAACAGGCGCAAAGCCAGGTGCGGCTTTACGAAAACCAAATTGAAAACGCGATTCTTCGCAGTCCGGTTGAAGGCCGAGTGGCGGCAGTGAATAAAAGAGAAGGGGAAACAACAATGCCCCAGGATACGGTCGTCTCCCTTTTGCCCGCGGTCCCCTTTGAAATAACGGCCGATATTTACGAAGAAAGAATCGTCAAGTTGGCAATCGGGGCGCCGGCGGAAATCGCTTTGCCGGCTTTTCCGGGAAAAAAATTCTCCGGCAAAATCATCTTTATTGACGAGACGGAAAAAATAATCAACGGGGTGGTCTATTACGAAATCAAAATCGCTTTTGACGAAGAGCCGCCCGAAGGGATAAGGCCCACGATGACCGCGGACATCGTTATACGGACGGACAAAAAAGAAAACGTCCTGGTTGTTCCCAAGGAAGCAATCCGGGGAACGGAAGGAAAAACAACGGTGGAAGTCCTGACAAACGGCTTGGTTCGGGAAAAACAAGTGGAGACGGGCTTAATGGGCGATTCTTTGACGGAGATAATTTCCGGCTTGAACGAAGGAGAAAAAATCGTCGTCCGCTAAAAATAGCAAGCAATGGAACCAATCATTAAATTGGAAAACGTCTGGAAGATTTACCGGTTGGGAAAAGTTGAGCTTACGGCCCTGAGAGGCGTTGACCTGGAAATCGCTCAGGGTGGTTTTGTCAGTATCATGGGGCCTTCTGGTTCGGGAAAATCAACGCTTTTGAATATGATAGGGGCCCTGGACGTTCCGACCAAAGGCAAAGTTTTTTTGAAAAACAGGAACATTTCCCGGCTTTCGGAAAACGAACTCTCCCAATTAAGGGGACGGACCATCGGTTTCGTATTCCAGGAATTCAACATTTTGCCCAACCTGACGGCCCTGGAAAACGTGATTTTGCCGATGATTTTCCAGGGCGCTTCCAAAAAAGAAAGAGTGGAAAGGGCCAAAGAACTCCTTGCTTCCCTTGGCTTGGGCGACAGGATTTCCCACCGGGCGATGGAGTTGTCCGGCGGGGAACGTCAAAGGGTGGCCATCGCCAGGGCCTTTGCCAACGACCCGGAAATGGTGATTGCCGACGAGCCCACCGGCAACTTGGATTCGGTTACCGGCAAAAAAATAATGGAAATTCTGGCCGATTTCCACCGCGAAAAAGGCAAAACCGTCGCGGTGGTGACCCACGACCCCAACATCGCCAATTACAGCGAAGAAATCATCAATATCCAGGACGGCCAAATCGTCAAAAACCACCGACAGGCCGCCAAAGTGCTATGGGAAAAATAGGGGAATATTTTCATCTGGCTTTGCGGAATTTGAGAAGCAGGCACCTCAGAAGCTGGCTGACGATTTTGGGCATCGTCATCGGCGTGTTTTTGATAATTTCCATGTTTTCTCTGTCGGAAGGAATGAAGGAGTCGCTTATGAGGCAATTGAGAATGATGGGCGGCGATTTGATATTCGTAATGCCGGGGGACATCAAAGACATGATGGTGACTTTTTTGGGAGGGGTGGAGCTGAGCGACGAAGATATCAGGGTTATGGAAAGAACCAGAGGCGTGGGAACGGTGGTGGTTTTTCCGTACGCGGGCGAAGTGACCAGGCACGAAGGAACAACAAAGATAACTTTTCTGGCCGGGGTTGCCTGGAACAAAGCAACGTCGGTTTTGAGAGAAGACATGGGATACAGGACGGCCGAAGGAGATTTCCCCAAGTCCGGCAGAAGGGAAGTGATGATTGGCAATCTGGTTCCCAAAGAAATCTTTCCGGGAATAAAAGTGGGCGACGAAATTACCATAAAAGGCAGGAAACTCAAAGTTGCGGGAATCTTGATGTCTATAGGAAGCAAGCAGGACGATTCAATGATAATTTTGGATTTGGAAGATTTCCGGGCGGTTACCGGAAAAAGAGAGGGAGTCCAGATGGCCGTGATTAAGCCAAATCCGAATTTTGAGGTCAAGGAAGTGGTGCGGAACATCGAAGTCGCCCTTGAAGAAACCAGAAAAAGAAGGGTCGGGGAGGATTCACCGTCGTTCTCGGTGATTACCGGCGAAACCTGGTCGGGACTGGTGGAAAACGTAATGGGAATCATCCAAATGGTGATTATCGCTTTCGCCAGCATCGCCATAGTGGTGGGAGGAATAGGGATAATGAACACTATGTTCACTTCCGTGCGCGAAAGAACGCGAGAAATCGGGATTATGAAAGCGGTCGGCGCGAAAAATTCGGCGATTTTGGCCATTTTCCTGATGGAATCCGGGATTATCGGGATAATCGGCGGCGTCGGCGGAACGGTATTGGGAATCATTCTCGCCAAGGCGGTTGAAATATACGGCCAATACCACCCTGTATTCTACATTTCGGCTTCGGTCGGGCCGGACTTGGTCGCTTTCGGCCTGATTTTTTCCTTTTTGGTCGGAGGTTTGTCGGGATTTTTCCCGGCGAGACACGCCGCCCGCCTGAAACCGGTTGACGCCCTGCGCAGGTTTGAATAGTTCCATTAAAAAATCAATACGCCACCCGGGTAGCGTATTGATTTTTTAGCAGCAGAGCATTGAATTCGCGTTGCCGAGATGCCCCGGCGCTTAATTTTCTATCCTAAAAACAGAAAAAGAGGAATGAAAATTAAGGCGACTTTACCGATGATTTTGATTAAAATATTCAAGGAAGGACCGGCTGTGTCTTTAAACGGATCGCCGACTGTATCGCCGACCACAGCCGCCTTATGAACATCAGAAC
>CAZICC010000009.1:0-3927 GCA_964537645.1 uncultured Candidatus Saccharibacteria bacterium
TAATCCCCGCACCGGCGCGAAAATCCAGATTCCGGCCGTCAAGGTCCCGAAATTCCGGGCGAGCAAAACCCTGAAAGAAGCGGTTAAATAACAAAAATCCCCCCGTTAGACCAATATCTGACGGGGGAATTTTTAAATTGCGCTATTTCGATTTGCCAAGCATGGCGGCGAGCCGGGATTTATTGCGGCTGGCGTTGTTTTTTTTGATGATTCCCCATTTGGCGGATTTATCCAGTATTTTGTAGGCCTGGGGCAGAAATTCCCCGGCTTCTTTGATTTTGCCGGCCGAAACCAAGCGTTGGAATTGCTTCAGGACTTTTTTCAGCGATTCTTTTCTTTTGATGTTTCGGGTCCGGCGGCATTTATTCTGGCGCAGAGCTTTTTGGGCAGATTTGGTTATAGGCATAAAAATAAATTATAAACCCGAAATCCTAAATCCGAAATCCTAAACAATCTTTAAATTTTAAAATTCCAAATCCAAAATATTTAGAATTTTGAATATTTGGATTTTGGATTTGTTTAGGATTTAGATGTTTGGATTTAGAATTTCAATTTTAAATAATCTTCACCTTGGAAGTTTAACATTTTCAGGGTTTTTGGCAAGTATCGCGCAGTTTTTTAATAAGGTCCCGCAATTTGGCGGCTTTTTCAAATTCAAGGTCGCGGCTGGCCGCGGCCATTTCTTGCCGCAATTGGCGGACGATTATCGTTTTGTCGGAGCCGGCGGGCGGAATCAAATCCGGTTCTTTGTCTTTTTCGTCCCGGCCGGGAAACGCCGAACGGATTTCTTTCCTGATGCTTCTGGGAACAATACCGTGGAGCCGGTTGAATTTTTCCTGCGCTTGCCGGCGCCTTCGCGTTTCTTTGACGGCCTTCTCCATTGAACCGGTTATAACGTCGGCGTATAAAATCGCCCGGCCGTTTTGATTGCGGCTGGCCCGGCCGATGGTTTGAATTAAAGTCGTTTCGTTCCTCAAGAATCCTTCCTTGTCGGCGTCCAGAATCGCGACGAGCGCCACCTCGGGCAGGTCTAAGCCCTCCCTTAAAAGATTGATGCCCACCACCACGTCAACTTTGCCCGCCCTCAAATCCCGGAGGCGCGACGGCCTTTCCATTGTTTTGACTTCCGAATGGAGATAATGGGATTTGACGCCCGCGTCGGAAAGAAAATCCGCTAGTTCCTCGGCGAGCCGTTTCGTCAGGGCGACGACCAAAACGCGCTGGTCGGACGCGGCGCATTTTTTGATTTCCGAAACCAAGTCCTTGATTTGATTCTTGGCGGGTCGAATTTCCACTTCCGGGTCCAGAAGGCCGGTCGGCCTTATCAGTTGTTCCACTAATAAAGGATTTTTTGTTTGAGATTTGGAATTTTTAAAATTATTTCGAATTTTGAATTTTGAATTTTGAATTTTTCCCATCTCATAATCGCCAGGAGTGGCGGAAATATAGATAGTTTGCGGGACCTTGCTTTCAAACTCTTTAAGAGTGAGCGGCCGGTTGTCCGCGGCCGAAGGGAGGCGCCAGCCGAATTCCACCAAGGTCTTTTTACGGCTTTTGTCGCCGCGGTTCATTCCCCGCAGCTGGGACGCGGCGATGTGGGATTCGTCCATAAAAATCAGGAAATCGTTTCCGAAGCGGTGGCGGTAATAGTCAATCAGAGTAAAGGGCGGTTCGCCCGGCTCGCGGAAGGAGAAATGCCGGGAATAATTTTCTATGCCGGGACAGTAGCCGGTCTGCCGGAGCATTTCCAGGTCGTAATTGGTTCTTTGCTCCAATCTTTCGGCCTCCGTATCCTTTCCTTCTTTTTTCAATTCGAGCGCGCGCCCTTTGAGTTCGCGTTTGATGTTTTCCATGGCCAGCAATAATTTTTGACGGGGAGCGATGAAATGCTTGGCCGGATAAATTTTGGCGCTTCCGGAAATTTCCGCGACGCGATTTCCCGCGAATTCTATTTTAACCGTTTCGTCCCCCGCCGGCGGATAGATTTCAAGGCAATTGCCGCGCAATCGGAATTCTCCGGCTCGCGCCGACATGTCGTTCCGCCGGTACTGGAGCAGGACCAGGGATTTGGCCAGTTCCGTTGGTTTCAAAAATTGCCCGGTTTTTACGTCCAGGGCGACTTTTTCGTATTCCGCCGGATCGCCGATGCCGTAAATACAGGAAACCGAGGCGACTATAATAACGTCGTTTCGCGCCATCAATGCCTGGGTGGCGCCGTAGCGGAGTCGGTCTATTTCCTCGTTTATTTTGGCGTCTTTGGCGATATAGATGTCGGTCTGGGGAATGTAGGATTCGGGCTGGTAGTAGTCGTAGTAGGAAACGAAATAATGGACGGCGTTTCGCGGGAAAAATTCCCTGAATTCCTGCCAGAGCTGCGCCGCCAGGGTTTTATTCGGCGAAACAATCAAAACTGGCCGCTGGATTTTTTCAATAACCGCGGCCATGGTGAAGGTTTTGCCCGAGCCGGTGACGCCCAAAAGCGTCTGGTATTTCCGGCCGGCCAAAATTCCTTCAGCCAGTTTTTTGATGGCCTGCGGCTGGTCTCCCGCGGGTTTAAATTTAGATGATAATTTGAATTGCATAGAAGCGGTTTTTAAAGTATGATTAAAGCAAGGAATAGAAAATAGAAAGTGGAAGAGAGGTAAATTCTAGATTCTAGATTCTATTTTCTAGATTCTAAATCTTAAAACTGTGATTGGATTTTTGCGCGGTAGAATTGAAGAATTCGGCGAAAAATTCGTGGTTTTGGACGTCAGCGGCGTCGGTTACAAAACGTTCGTTTCGCCGGAAACTCTGTCCAAAATAAAGCAAACGGTCGGCGATGTCAAGCTTCACACTAAGCTGATTATGACCGACAACGGCCTGGATTTGTACGGATTTTTGAACCGCGAGGAACTGGAGTTCTTTGACATGATTGATTCCGTGGCCGGCGTGGGACCCAAAGGCGCCTTGGGAATTTTGGGCGTGGCGCCGGTCGGCGAATTGAAATCCTCCATCGCCAAAGGCAACGCCGAGCTTTTGACCAAAGTCGGCGGCATCGGCAAGAAAACAGCCGAGCGGATTATATTGGAACTTAGGAGCAAAATAAAGGAGGGCGGAGTCGGAGGGTTTCAGGAAGCCGATGTCGAAATCATGGATGCTCTGGTTTCCATGGGTTATACTCTGCGCGAAGCCAGGGAAGCGGTCCGCAAGGTACCGCAGGATGTCGGAGGGGTGGAAGCGCGATTGAAGGAGGCGCTGAAAAAGCTCGGCAAAAGGTAAGGTGTTTTGGATAGTAAGTTTCTATGTCGGTTGCTATTTTTGAATTCAGCGCTTCAAATTTTCAATTTTGAATTTTAAATTTCGAATAAATTTTTCAATATTTTAAACCCTTAATTCAATCTCGGATAGTTTTAAAATTCGGTAATACGAAATTGATTCAAAATTAGAAATTAAGAAATTCATTATGAGGATTGTAGAATTTAACAAAGAGGAACAGAAAAAGGAATGGAACGATTTTGTCGTTAATCATGGCGGTTCTTTTTTGCAGTCCTGGGAGTGGGGCGAGGTGACGGAGGCCGACGGCCGGAAAATTTGGCGGCTGGCCGCGGAGGACGGCGCCGGAAAAATTTTAATGGCCGCTTTGATTGTCAGGCACGATTTGCCGCTCGGCAAAAACTATCTTTATGTTCCCCGCGGCCCGGTTTTCGCTGTTTTTCCGGTTGAGCAGCCTTTTTGGCGGGAATTTTTTCGCGAAGTTGAGAAAATCGCTTCAGCCCAAAACGCCGTTTTTTTAAAAATGGAGCCGCAGATTGAATCCGCCGATTTTAAAAACCCCGATCTTTTTAAAAACTTGGGTTTTAAAAAATCGCGCTTGAATATCCAACCCCGGAAAACCTTGGTTTTGGACCTTTCCAAATCGGCGGAGGAATTGTTGGAGGAAATGCG